>DAOWKH010000062.1 GCA_030639955.1 Candidatus Omnitrophota bacterium
GGAAGTTGGCTATTGGGAACTGCCCTGGGTAGTTATCTTTCTAAAAGGCCTATTTCTAAGATAAAAGATAAGCTCTCTTCTATAATCATCCTCCAAATCTTTATCTCTCTTCTTCTCTATTCTCAGCTCTTCCTCGCCCGCACGGTCAAAACCTTTGCTCATATCCCCTTTTATGAATTAACCACTCCTCTGTTTATCTTTTCCTCCTGCTTGCTAACCCTCTGTCCCCTTTCTTTCATCTGTGGATTTGCCTTTATCCTTCTATGCAAGGTCTATTCCTCAGCGAAAGAAAAGAGCAGAAAGATTGGCCAGGCCTATATCCTGGAAGCAGTAGGGGCAACTATTGGAGGTATTTTCTTTTCCTATTTGCTTATACAATATTTTCACTCTTTCCAGATTGCCGCTTTATTGGGAATATTAAACCTTTGTTTGGCTTTTCTACTCGCAATTTTCTTTGCAAAGAAATCACTTATTCTTCTCTCTTCTTTTCTGCTTATCGGCAATATTTTTCTTTTCTTCACAGGAAGCAATTATCTGCAAAGAATTTCGGCAGAAAAACAATGGCAAGGCAGAGAATTGCTGGAATATAAGGACTCTATCTACGGCAATATTGCCGTCCTTAAAAGTGGTAAGCAATATAGTATCTATGGAAGCGGGGGGTTATTTTTTACTACTGCCGATAAGGAGTTCGAAGAAGAGTTGGTTCATCTGTCTCTACTTCAGCACCCTTTGCCAGAAAGGGTTCTGCTTATCGGAGGAGGAATTTCTCATATTGAAGAACTATTCAAATACCCGCTAAAAAGGGTGAACTATGTAGAATTAGACCCTCTGCTTATCAAAACAAATCAAAAATTCCTTTCTCCACCTCAAAAACAGATATTGCAAAATCCAAAGTTAAGAATGAATTTCACCGACGGGAGATTCTTTGTAAAAAACTGCCGCCAAAAATACGATGTCATCATCCTTAATCTGCCTGACCCTTCTACCCTGCAGCTCAACAGATTTTATACACGAGAATTCTTTCAGGAGATTTCCAAAATATTAGACAAAAAGGGAATTTTTTCTCTACATATCAGTTCCTCGGCTGTTTATCTTAATCCCCAGGTAGTAAGGTATAACTCTTCTATCTATCAAACTGTCCGCAGCGTATTTCCTTATATTGCTATTATTCCCGGGGAAGTCCTTTATATCATTGCTTCTCATAGCAATATCCCTACCCCTGATATAAAAATCCTTGCCCAAAGATGGAAAGAGAGAAATCTAACTACTAAATACTTCACCCACTATCATCTCTACGATAAATTTGACCCTGAGAAAATCGGTTATGTCCTAAAATCATTGCGCAAAGCCGGCAAAACCCAAATCAATCTTGACTTTCACCCCATATCTTTTTACTACAATCTGATTGTCTATAATTCCTTTTTTCATCCCCGACAGGCAGGATTCTGGGAGACAATTTCGGATATAGACATAAAAATTATTTTTATCTTTCTTTTAATTCTTTACTTGTTCATCCGTTGGAAAAAAATCAATATCTTCTCGGCGAGTAAACTCTGCATATTCACTACCGGCTTTGCCGCTCTGTGTCTGGAAACAGTAATCCTTTTGAGCTTTCAAATCCTTTACGGTTATATTTATGCAAAACTGGGAATGATTATCGCCGCTTTTATGCTCGGAATAGCCGTGGGTGCCTGGCTCAGCACTAAATCTTTAGCGAGATTAAACCCACAAAAAGCATTAGCAAAATTGGAATTCTCTATATTTGCTTATGCCTTAGTTCTTCCGCTTCTGCTTTTTGCTGTCAATAAAATAGGAATATTACCGGTAGGCCTTTGGTTGGAGGGTGGGATTTTCTTTTTGCTATCGGCGATTATCGGCGGGCTGTTAGGGGCAGAATTTCCTTTAGTGAATCACCTTTTCTTGAGCCGAAAAAAAGAATTGAGTTCTCAAATAGAAAAATCTGTGGGGGCAATCTATGCTGCTGACCTCCTGGGGGGATTTAGCGGGGCAATCCTTACCTCTGTCTTTCTCATTCCCATTCTGGGAATTTTCTCTACCTGCTTAGTAGTAGCGATGTTAAATTTGATGACCTTCTTGCTGATACGAAGTAAATAATCTGACGGGTCGGGCTTTGCAAAGATGTTAGGGGAGATTTTTCCATTTCTCGCTCAAAACGCTAAAGTCTCCTTAATTTAACCTGCAAAAACCCCGAAAGATGTCAATTTTAACACCCCTTGAAATTGAAGCGTTAATTTTCTGACTAAATTAATCTAAAGCAGAAAGGTTAAAAAATAAATATCACCTGCGGCCTTTGCCCCCCTTCCTCACCCCCGACACTCGTCGTCGGCTCTGTGGCGGCGTATTTGCGGACGCGGATGTCGTCAAGATAACAAACCCCAGTAGATCTTGATACAAAAATAGGCATATCAATATCTGGAGTATTAGCAGTACGAGTCCAGGAATTACCCTCAGTCGAAAACAAGACCTGATTCCCCCCATCTAAAACGATTTCAAAATCTTCCCAGGTGGCAGAATTTGCGAGTAGCGTGTCGTACCAGTTCCATGTTGTTCCATCATGTGTACTGGCATGTAAATTAGCTACATTTCCACTCGAAAAAACTGCTGAGTCCTGTGACTGCCAACTATCAGAAGCTGTACCAAGTGAAAAACCATAAGTACTATAGGTAGAGGTCTTGCGCTTTCCAGCTATTACACGATTAATATATGAAAATGAAGAGGTGGAGCCTATAACCTCACTATCGCCATCAAGGTAAAGCGTGCCGCCGGATAGGACTGGCGTTCCTACATGAATAGTCCATTTACTTGCATCCGGTGTTGCTCCTGTATTAAAATCATCGAAGAACTCGAAGGTGTTGGTTCCATTTGAGGCAGAGGAAGCAGAGGAATTTCCATAATACATATAGATTGTCTTGGTTGAACTGGCAGGGATTGAGTCAACCTTGACCCAGAAGGTGCCGTCATTTTCCATCCAGTAAGGATAAGAGCTACCCCAATCTGACCCGGTCCAGTCGGTTGAATCGGTGAACCGCACATCCCCGTAATTAAGTTTGGCTTTGGCCTGATAATGGTCCCAGATTTCGCTTGCCGACAGGGCGCGGTTGTAGATGCGAACCTCGTCGAGGGTACCGTTGAGATAGTAAGTAACCGTAGGGTGAACATATAGCCCCGGATAGAGGTTATTGGCATTTAAACCCAATGCTCCAGTGACACTATCAGATCCATCCAATGCCCCATTAAGATAAATTTTTCGGCCCACATTTGTGTCATATACACCCACAAAGTGATACCAAACCCCTGTTGAAAGAGTAGTAGCGCCCTCTACAACCGCAAAGTCACCATTGCCCGTGCCAAAACCCGGTTTATTAACGCTAGTACATAGATTAAAACCTACGTTTCCACTTCTTTTACCGATAATTCCACCGTAATCTACAGCAAACCCATTGAACTTAACCCAGGCCTCAACTGTAATGGTATCTGCAATAGCCAAACTACTTGTATGTGTTACACTCACATAATCATCACTCCCGTCAAATGTTAATCCTCTGTCGTGTTTTCCGCTGGCTGTGGATTTCTCAACTGTCGGGTCTGCGCCTGATTCATAAGTTCCGGTATTACTCTGCCCGGAAGAATCTGCCACTGTATTCCCGTCCTTAACCGAGGCCTCCTCAAAATGCCAACTGCCAACAAGGCCATCCTCATCATAAATCGGGTCGCTGACCTGGACTTGATAATCAGTAAGCGCACCGCCACTGCTATTGTCAATAGTTATCGCCTTACGATAGGAATAGACCCGATCGGCAACCTGCTCAGCCCAGGCACTGCTGAATGCCGGCTCACTGGCGGCGTATTTGCGGACAGCGACCCAGTCCATATACACAACTACACTTGGGGTCCCATCTTTCCTTCCTGTAATCGCGAATGGAAGAGAAATATCAGGAATATAAGCATCGTTTGTTTGGGGAGAACCCGTAACTTCAATTCCTTCTTCAAAGATTTGAGCATTACTTGCAGCCCAATATATATCTCTTATTTTATACGCATTAACAGTCCAATTAGAGGCAGCATTTGTGCCAGTCCCAGAATCATAGAAGTCTAAATATCGTCCTTCAGCAGCTTCATATAACTGAATTCTATCGGTCAATGAATCTTCAAAACCAAAACCAACATGCGCAATATCCTCAGAAACAATATTCGACCTGAACCTTGTCTTATGAGGTTTTGTGAAATCTGTGATGGTATTCACACCATCAAAAACGCCTCCTGTTGGATTAGTGTAAGTTAAAATACCGCCGCTAACTGCCGTGAGTGCGGTATTTCCTTCCCATTTACTAGTATCAATTGCCGAACCCTCAAAATCATCAAAGAACTCAAAGGTATTGGTTCCATCGCTATGATCAGTGTTGTCATCTGCGTCGCCGTAGTAGACATAGATATCCCGGTCAGTATCCAGGTCATCGGTAACCTTTACCCAGACCGTAATCGGGTCAGCGGAAGTATCTTCTATCCAGTATTTTAATTCTGTGCTTCCGCCATCATCGGTAAATGTTATATCGTTAGGGAAATTACTGCAGTGTCCCTCTAAATCAAAATTAGCACTACCTGAAGTTGAATCTATAGTAAGTTTAACCTGATAATTAGCCCCCGCCCCTGATTGCCCGGTAATCGTGAGCTTCTTGCGATAGGTATAATCCGACCACCCCACTAAATCCGCCTCGGCTACCCCGAGGCGAAACCTCAACCGAAGGCCTTGCCAGAGGTTTCGCCTCGCACCAAACCTCTCCAGCGGTAGGCCTTGAAAAGTCAGCAAAACCGCCAGAACAATCCCCAATACCCTTATTTTCTTTCTTCTGCTAGTCATTTTCTCTCCCGAAACCACCCACTTGCACCGCGTAGGTGTAAGTGCTGTTTAAAATAAAAAAACCCAGGTTTGTCTTCAGGGTTCACCCCGTTAAATAGCGGCTCTGCCGCTCCGCCTTCGGCGGATTTAACGGGGTGAACTTCTGAAAACTGCCTGGGTTTAGTCCTAAAAAAAAGCCCCCCGACGTAATGTCGAGGGGCAAGAATTTCTAAGGGGTTAAACCTTAAAAAATTTGTATTTGTATTTAGTGTTTCATAGAGAGAGGAGCAAGAGGAGCGAACCGAGAGAGAGAGAGAGAGAGAGAGAGAAGATTGGTTGCTATTTATCATTTTTGCCCTGTTATGTAACTGTTGTTTTATAGACATAACATCATTTATAATAGTTTACCTTAAAATTCAATTTTGTCAAGGAGTAACCTAGGTGATTTCTAACATCCTGCCCAGCGCCTGTTTTGCCCTCTTCTGAATCCGGGGAGGAATCTTTACTTCATACTGCATATTCTTTAGAGCCCAAAGAACCTTTTTCAGGGTAATCAGTTTCATATCCGGGCAAATTGCTGCTTCGGAAGCAGGATAAAATTCTTTATCGGGGTTTTCCTTTCTTAATTTATACAGAAAGCCGTTTTCTGTAGCGACGATTATTTCTTTTGCTTCTACCTCTTTTGCATACCTGCCCATCCCTGAAGTAGAAAATACCCCATCGGCTAAGTCAATTACCTCTGCTGTGCATTCAGGATGAACAATAACCTTGGCGGCGGGATGGGCTTTTTTTTGCCTTAAGATATCCTGGACAGAAATTCCAATATGCACCGGGCAATGACCATCCCAAATAATCAAATCCTTGCCTGCTCTCCGTGAGGCATAAGCGGCTAAATGCTTGTCAGGAACAAAAATAATCTCTGGCTTGTTCTTTAATGCCTTTACTATTCTATCGGCATTCGCAGAGGTGCAGCAGACATCAGATTCGGCTTTGATAACCGCTGATGTATTTACATAACAAACAACAGTTGCTACGGGGTGCTTTTCTTTTAAACTCCGCAAATCCTTAACCGTAATCATATCGGCTAAGGGGCAACCCGCCTGCATATCGGGAATAAGCACTCTTTTCTGGGGAGAAAGCACAGCCGCTGTTTCAGCCATAAAGCGAACACCACAAAAAACAATCATCTCGGCATCGGTCTGGGCGGCTTTCTGGCTTAACTCTAAAGAATCGCCCAAAAAATCAGCAATATCCTGAACCTCGGGAATCTGGTAATTATGGGCAAGGATTATCGCCTTGCGCTTCTTTTTAAAATCCCAAATCTCTTCAACTAATTTTGGATTAAGTTGCTTTTCATTCTGCATCTTCCATTCCAATCGCCTCCACAGGGCAGGCGCTTACGCAGGCAGAACAGCCTACGCATTTCTCTTCATCTACTTTTGCTTTTCCTTCTTCCATACTAATTGCCTCCACTGGACAGGCGCTTACGCAGGCAGAACAGCCTACGCATTTCTCTTCATCTACTTTTGCTTTTGCAGACATCTTTTTCTCCTCCTTCAATGAGCAGACAATTTACGGAATCCGCCTCAGGCGGTGAACGTAAATTGTAGCCCCGAAACTTCGGGGCGTCTGCGAATTGAACCCCCCACCACTTTTA
>DAOWKH010000094.1 GCA_030639955.1 Candidatus Omnitrophota bacterium
CCGGGCAAGGCAGGTGGTTCCGGCCAGTGCCGCGGCGTCGGCGGCGTTCTGCATTCGCAGATTACGCAAGGACTTATTCCCTACACTGATTATCCCACCCATAAAGGCAAGCAAAACAGCCAACAGAAAAACCAGGAAGATAACGATTTGACCTGCAGAATTTCTATTTTTTAATTGAAAATTAAATAAATGAAAATTCATTGGAAATTGAAAATTGGTAATTGAAAATTATATTAATGTGGTTGCGTCACCTCAATCCGCCCCTTAATTTTAATTTTCACTTCATTAGGTTTGCCACAATTTCGGCATATATCTCCACCATCCTTATATCTCTGATAATCTTTTACCATCATTACATTCACTGGATGAATAACCGTATAAAAAATAAGCATAAAAAAAGCGATTACAATACAAAAAATAATGGCGGCCTCTAAAACTATTTGGCCTTTATTATCAATCGCCCTTGTATTATTTGAAACAGAATTTTTGCGTTTTGAGCGAACATTGGTTTTTTTAGCCGGTAGGTCTACGACTAAAATCAAGTTGAGGCAGGATAATACAAAAATCATGTTTGAGCCCGCCTCTGTCCCGAAACGTTTCGGGACAGAGGCGGGCGAGTTTGATTTTTGCCTGCCGAAACGCAGGTTTTAGCGTTAAGAAAAAACCACGAGAGAGAGAAATGCAAAAATTCTGTCGGCATAGTCATTTTTTATTCTGTTCAATTATCTTCTCACTTATTTTTTGCGGTACAACCTCATAATGCGAGAACTTCATTGAGAAAGAACCCCGTCCACCCGTGACTGACTTTAAATCGGCAGCATAATGAGCCATTTCAGCCAAGGGCACAATGGCTTTAATCTTCTTTCCTTCCAGCCCCATAATCCTTCCCCGTTTGGAACTTAAACCGCTGTTTATATCACCCATATACTCATTGGGGGCATCGATTTCCACCTCTACAATCGGCTCTAAAAGAGCCGGTTTTGCCTCCAGCGCTCCTTTGCGTAAAGCCATTGCTGCCGCAATCTGAAAAGCCAAATCCGAGGAATCTACCGAATGAAAAGAACCATCATAGACAGTTACCTTTAGGTCTATCAACGGATAACCGGCCAAAACTCCTTCGGACATCGCTTGTTTTATCCCTTTTTCAATTGCCGGAATATACTGGCGAGGGATTTTTCCTCCAACAATCTTATTTACAAATTCAAATCCTTTGCTTCGCTCTAATGGTTCAAGTTTTAACCAGACATCGCCATATTGGCCGTGTCCACCGCTTTGCCGTTTATACTTTCCTTGCACTTCTGTCCTGCTGATAATCGTCTCCTTATAGGCAATTTTGGGTTCCCCTACTTCTATCTCTAATTTAAACTCTCTCTTCAAACGGCTCAGGGCAATTTCCAAACACAGATTGCCCATTCCTGAGATGATTAACTCCTTTGTCTGCTGGTCACGGGAAATCTGAAAGGTAGGGTTCTCGTGGGTAAGCTTTGTTAGGGAATCAGAAATCTTTGCCTCATCTTTGCTTAACTTTGGCTTTAAGGCAAGAGAAATTAGCGGATGAGGAAATTCAATCTGTGGAAAGGTAACCGGGTTCTTCTCATCGCAGATGCTATCGCCGGTATGGCTATTCTTTAGTTTTGCCACTGCTCCTAAATCGCCTGCCTCTACCTTTGAAGTTGGTTTCTGTTCCTTGCCCTGCAGAAAATAGAGTGAACCAATTCGCTCCTTCTCTTTTTTGCTGGAATTATAAAATCCGCTGTTGGAAACGAGCTCGCCGGAGAAGACCTTAAATAAACTCAACTGTCCGACATAAGGGTCGGAGATTGTCTTGAATATCTGTCCGCTGAAAGGAGAATCCTTCCATGGCTTCTCATTTGAAGATTGGGGCGAGGAGCAAAAGTCCACAATTGCCTTTAATAAGCAATCCACTGAGATATTTTTCAAAACAGAACCGCAAAAGATAGGAATAATCTTTCTCTCAGCAATCGCTTTTCTCAGACCTTGACTGATTTCCTCCGGGGAAAGCTCGCTCTCTTCAAGGTATTTTTCTAACAGTGCATCATCGCTTTCAGCCGCCGTCTCTATTATTTTTTTTCTCCATTCCTCGGCTTTCTGTTTGTCTTCGCCGGATAGCTTCTTTATATCAGAAGATAAAATATCAATTGCTTGTTTAAAGTCGCCTCCTTTGCCTAACGGATATTGTAGAGGAAAATATTCTCTTCCGAATTCTTTCCGGATTATTTCTACAACCCTGGCAAAATCCGTATTCTCTTTATCCAGTTTATTTACAAAGATAAAAAAGGGCAACTGGCGTTCTTTTAAAAGATTATAAGCGCGCTCTGTGCCGACTTCAATACCGGAGACAGCATCAATAATCAAAATTCCTGCCTCTGCGGCTGTCAATCCTGAGATTGTTTCCCCGACAAAATCGCCATAGCCAGGGACATCTAAAAAATTTATTTTTGTCTCATTGTAATGGCAGTGCAGAAGCGAGAGGTTTAGGGAAATTCTGCGTTCAATTTCCTCGGGGCTATAATCACTGACTGTATTTCCTTCTTCCACCTTGCCCAAGCGAGCTATCTCTTTGGTATTAAACAAAAACGCTTCGGCTAAAGAAGTTTTTCCAGCCCCAGAATGGGAAAGTAGGACAATATTACGAACTTCTTCCATCATAGTTTCATCGCAATTTTTCCGGTCCTAAAAATCCTCTGGATATCAAATTGTTTTAATAAATCCAAAGCTGTGTCAATTTTATTCTGCTCACCAACAACTTCGGCAATCAGAACATCTTCGCTTCTTTTCAAAATTTGTGCTCCGATTTTCTCAGCAATCTGCTGGAATTTCTTCTCCTCATCAGAACTGATTTTCAGTCGCACCAAAATCAATTCCCGTTCAATAAACTCTATTTTGGCTTTGGTTAAGTCCTCAACCTTTATTACATCAATCAGTTTATATAGCTGTTTGGCAATCTGCTCAAGGATATGCTCGTCTCCTTCAGCAACCACGGTCATCTCCGAGATTGTCGGGTCTTCGGTTCGGCCTACGCTCAAGCTGTCAATGTTAAACCCGCGCGCCGAAAACAGCCCGGCAATGCGCGCCAGAACCCCGGGCTTATTCTCCACTAATACAGAAATTGTGTGTTTCATGCCATTTCAATCATTCGGTCAATGGCTTCGCCGGCCGGAACCATTGGAAAAACATCCTCTTCTTCTTTGACTACAAAATCCATAACCACCGGCTTTTTGATATTTAGGGCTTTTTTTAGCGTCGGAACAACATCTTCCTTTCTGATAATCCTAAATCCGACCGCACCGTATGCCTCGGCTAATTTTACAAAATCGGGATTGACCAGATGAGTATGCGAATATCGCTTTTTGTAAAACAATTCCTGCCATTGCCTGACCATTCCTAAATAACTATTATTTAAGATAGCAACCTTGATTGGTAGTTTATTTAAAACGGCAGTGGCCAACTCCTGAATATTCATCTGGATTGAACCGTCGCCGGCAATATCAAAGACAGTTTTATCCGGACAGCCGAACTGGGCACCGATAGCCGCCGGCAAGCCATAACCCATTGTGCCCAAGCCGCCGCTGGAGATAAAGGTTCGCGGTTTTGTGTAGTTATAAAATTGGGCCGCCCACATCTGATTTTGACCAACCTCGGTAACAATGATTGCCTCTCCTTTGGTTAATTTATAAATCTCTTCCATTACATATTGTGGTTTCAGTCCCCCCTTCTGGCTATAACGCAAAGGATTTTTTGCCTTCCATTCTTTAACCTGGGTCAGCCAAGCTTCAATATCGGGTTTTTGCACAATCTTATTCAGTTCTTTCAAAACATTTTTGGCATCACCGACAATAGGGACATCAACAGGGATATTCTTGCCAATAGTTGTAGGGTCAATATCGATGTGGATTATCTTTGCCTCGGGGGCAAATTTTTCTGTATTACCGGTAACCCGGTCGTCAAAACGGGCGCCAATAGCAATAATCAGGTCAGAATTCATAATGGCGTAATTGGCGTAAATCGTGCCGTGCATTCCTAACATCTTTAAAGACAACGGATGTGTCTCTGGAAAACAACCTAAACCAAGCAGGGTGGTAGTTATTGGAATAGAGGTCTTATCGATTAATTGCTTTAATTCTCGGTTAGCATCGGCAATAAGGACACCGCCGCCGGCATAAATAATCGGCTTCTTGCTTTGCTTTATTAGTCCGGCAGCTTTCTTTATCTGCCCGGGATGACCCAAACAGGTGGGTTTATAACTGCGCAGTTCTATTTTTTCGGGATATTCAAATTCACTTTCTTCAACTGTAACATCTACAGGGAGGTCAATCAGCACAGGTCCGGGCCTGCCGCTGGAGGCGATATAAAACGCCTCTCTAATTATCTTTGCCAAGTCCTGAGTGTCCTTGACTAAATAGCTGTGTTTGGTTATCGGACGGGTAATTCCGGTAACATCGGCTTCCTGAAAGGCGTCGTTGCCAATTAGCTTTCTCTTTACCTGACCGGTAAAGATAACCATCGGGATAGAGTCCATACTCGCCGTAGCAATACCGGTAACTAAGTTTGTAGCCCCCGGACCAGAAGTAGCTATGCAAACTCCCACCTTGCCCGTAGCGCGGGCATAACCATCGGCGGCGTGGGCCGCCCCCTGTTCATGGCGGGTGAGAATAAATTTTATAGAAGAATCATAAAGAGCGTCAAAGATAGGTAATAAAACTCCCCCGGGTATGCCGAAGATATACTCTACCTCTTCTCTCTTTAATGTCTCCACCAAGATTTCTGCACCTTTAAGTTTCATAGTGTTATAATAACCTCGATTAGCGTTTTTGTCAACCCTGTTAAATTGTTCGCCTTCGGCGAACACCCCGCCTTGGCGGGGATTTAACAGGGTCAACAAACTTATGCGGCAGATGGCTAAGTCGGCAGACTAATTCATAGGAAATTGTTTTGCCTAATTTGGCCAATTCCTCGGCTTTTATTTGTTTATCCCCTTGCCGACCGATTAAAACAACCTCATCCCCTATTTTAATATCTCTATTTATGCGCACCATTGTTTGATCCATACACACACTGCCTACAAGTGGAAAAGAGTTTCCTCTTATTAAAACCTTTGCTTTGTTAGACAGCTCATAAGAATAACCATCGGCATAACCTATGGGGAGAACTGCAATCCTTTCTTTTTTTTTGGCAGTCCAAGTCCTTGCATAACCTACACTCCATCCCTTTGGAATATCTTTTATATAGACCACTCTTGTCTTCCAGGAAAGGACAGGCTTTAATTTCATCTTTCTGTTTAAATAAGGGTCAGGATAAATCCCATAAAGAATCAAACCCGGGCGGATGAGATTAAGCCATGTTTGAGGGAGATTTAGAAAGGCAGCGCTGTTAGCGCTGTGCTGATAGATAAAATCAATTCCTTCTTTTATTAACCCTTGCAAAAAAGCTTTAAAATTTCTGATTTGGGAAAGGGTAAATTTTCTATCCTTGACGTCGGGGAAGTGGGTAAAAATCCCCTCCAGGTGTAGATTTTTCCGGGCAGAAATATACTTAGCCAATTTTATTCCTTCCTCTGCAAAAACCCCCAGTCGCCCCATACCTGTATCAATTTTTAAATGGACTTTGACTCTTTTATTTCTTCTCTTTGCTTGTTTATCTAATAAGTAAGCCATCTTTTTACTGCATATAGTTTGGCTAAGATTATATTTTATTACCTTTTCTGCTTCTTCTTTGCAAGAAATAACCCCTATGTTCAAAATAGGAGTCCTAATCCCGATTTTTCTTAATTCTCTGCCTTCATCTACATTAGAAATTCCTAAATAATCGACTTTCTCCCTGACCAATTTTTGAGATACAGGGATTAAGCCATGCCCATAAGCATTATCTTTTACCACAGCTAATATCTTCACCTTATTATTCAATCTTTTTCTTATCTGATGAAGGTTATAGCTCAATGCCGAGAGATCTATCTCGAGCCAGGTGTGTTTCATTTTATAGGCGGAGTTAAATACATCGGCGACAGCGAATCAATGTTGTCCCTTTTGCCCTGTTTTAATCTCTGTAGACCCAATTTGGCAATTACAGAGGCATAAGGAAACCAAAATTTGCGGGGAAGAAAGGTCGTCTCCTTTTTTGCTTGAGCAATAAAGTCCTGATATTTTCCCAAGCCGTCGCCTAAGAATATAGCTTTTTTCTTATTCAATTTTTTTAACAAATCTTTGATTTTAATCACCTCATATTTTGTTTTTCTCTTTGAGTGAGGTTTCGCCTCACTCAAGGTATATAGTGCCGAATAGACCCTATCCTGTTTGGCGTCAATGATTGGGCAGATTAGACAGTTAAAAAAGTTAAAAGGATGGGGTTCGGTCGCTGCATTCTCCGCTAGTGCATCCAAAGAGGATACTCCGATTATCTTTTTTCTCTCACCGAAAACTAATCCCTTTAAAGTAGCCAAGCCAATGCGCAAACCGGTAAAAGAACCCGGCCCAATATCAATGGCAAAGCCGTCAATATCCTTTAAGGAAAAGGAGGAAGCATCCAACATATCTTTTATCGTCGGCACAAGCTTTTCTGAATGCCTTAATCCTAAAAAATGATTTTCTTCTTTAATTAGCTGACTGTCGTTAAGCAAAGCTACGCTGAGCATTTCACTGGAAGTGCTGAAAGCGAGAAGTTTCATAGTCAAGTTAAGTAAACCCCAATGCCCAAACCCCAATGCCCAACCAAGCCCTAAACCCCAAATCCCAATTATTCTTTCTTCTGTTTGGGATTTTAAGCATTGGGATTTGATTGGTCATTGGTCATTGGGACTTGGGATTTAATTATTATTTTTCTTTCATTTGGACCTATGTATTCCATCTCTATCTTAATATACCGCTCTAAATATTCTTCTATCTTTTCTGCCCATTCAATAAGCACAACCCCTTTATTGTCCAACAAATCCGGATAGCCAACCTCAGTTAATTCCCTGAAACCATTTAAGCGATAAAGGTCAAAGTGATAGACAGGAAATCTCCCCTGATATTGTTTTAAAATAACAAAAGAGGGACTATTTACATAAATATCTTTGGAGACACCCAATCCCGAGGTTATTCCTTGAATTATAGTCGTCTTGCCGCTCCCCAATTCTCCAAATAGAGCAACCATATCTCCCTTTTTTAGTGAACTCCCGAGCTTCTTTCCTAATTCTTGGGTCTCTTCGGCAGAATGGGTAATTGTCTTAAAAATGCTGATAGCCATCTATGTTCAGTTTTGTTCCATCAGAGGATTCTATACTATTATTTTTGGCGGTAATTTCACCAACAATGCGGGCTAATTTCTGGGCGGCTATTTTCTGCCCTGTTCTTTTGCTTGCGGTAAACAGCAACTCAAAATCCTCTCCGCCGTATAATGCCTGTTTTAAAGCTCCTTTTTTATGTTTAATCAGTGGAGAAATAGGAACTTCTTTTAGATAGAGCCGTGCCCCCTTCCTGCTGTCTTTTATAATATGATATAAATCTAAAATTAAACCATCGGAGATGTCAATCATTGAATGGAGCTTAAAATTATTTACCAAATATTGAGCTTCTTTTAGGCGCGGGGTAAAATTCAAATTTTTCTCTGAAATAGAGCCGCCCAAATTCCCGGTTACTAATATGGCATCTTCCTTTCTTGCTCCTGAACGCAGAATTAGGTCTTTTTTCTTCACTTTTCCTAAAAGGCAAATATTGATAATAAGTTTCCCACTTTTTATTGTATCTCCGCCGACAACATTAATCTTAAATTGTCGGGCAAGCGTTTTAATTCCTGAATATAATTGATTAACAGATTTCAATTCTAAATTTGGCGGCAACCCAACAGAGATCAGGCAATATTGAGGAACTCCACCCATTGCCGCAATATCGCTGATATTACAAGCCAAAGATTTCCAGCCAATATTAAAGAATCTTGAACGAGGCGAAACCTCGCTCATCTTCTTCACCTCGCAGGTGAAAGAAGTTTCATACACCTGCGAGGTGTCAGGAGGTTTCGGAAAATGCACTCCTTCCAAAAGCATATCGGTAGTAAATAATAGATATTCTTTGTTTGAATATTTCAGAACTGCTGTATCATCACCGATTCCTTTGATTACAGTTCTATCTGTCTTTGTCTGTCGGGCAATTTTATCAATCAGCCCAAACTCTCCAATTTGTTCTATTTTCATCTTACACACTCACTCCCAACATCCGACACAATCCTATTATTATCGGAAAAATTACCCTGATCAACCCCATAAATATCAGCCCCATCAGGATAAGAAACCCGTAAGGTTCCAGACGGGCATAGGAGTAAGCAAGCTCGCGCGGCAGCAGACCCATCAAAACCCTTGAGCCGTCTAAAGGAGGAATAGGGATTAAATTAAATACACCTAAAATCATATTGACAAAAATACCTATTTGAAAAAGCGGACTCAAAAGCCCTAAAAAGGGAATCTTTAATAATATAGAAAGGATAATCGCAGAAAGAAAATTGCTTCCCGGACCGGCTAATCCCACCCAAATCATATCCTGCTTGGGATTTCTCAGATTATTAAAATTTACCGGCACTGGCTTGGCGGCAGCGAAAGCAAATGTCCCGCGAGTAATCCAGAGTAAAAATAAGGGAAGAAAGATGCTCATCATCGGGTCTATGTGCGCCAACGGATTCAGAGTCAGCCGACCGGCATATTTTGCCGTGGGGTCGCCTAATTTATAAGCCACCCAGCCATGGGCATATTCATGAATAGAAGCAAAAATGGCTAAGACAATTACAAATAAAAGAATATTCATTTGATTACTCCTTTGAACAGAAATATCCCCATAATCATCAGAGAATTATGTAAGATATGAATCGTTATGGGAGGAATTAGCGAATCGCTCTTTTCATAAACATAAGCTAAAACTGCTCCTAAAAAGAATATAGGCAGGAAGGCAAAGAAATTTTGATGCAAAGCGGCAAAGAAAGTTGCCGTAATTATAATAGAAAAAAATACTCCTGCTTTCTTCTTGATTGCCGGGTAAGCAAATCCCCGAAAAAAGATTTCCTCCACGATTGGCCCGATAACCCCTCCAAACAGAAATAGAAAGATTAAAAAAAAGATATTTTTTTCATCAAGAATAATATCTACTAAAGGATGCAGTGGCGGTTGATAATTTAATCGCTGAGCTAAGCCACTCAGAAAGACAATTAGCAAAACCAGGATAGGAATAATAGTGATATAGGTTGTTATCCCCAATTTTATTTTCTTAAAAAAATCTTTAAAATTTATTCCTAAAGAGGCAATCTTCTGTTTATATTTTTTAAGCACAAAATAAGAAATAAAAAATAAAGCCAGAAAATCAACGATACAGGCACTAATAATTGGCTTTAGATTAGAATGAAGATTGACTAAAAACAAGCGAAAAAGAAGATATAAAAAAATATGGATAAAATAACCAAAAAAGAGAAGCAATATTATTACCCTCGCAATATCCCCTATTTTCCAGTTAATGTTAGTGGGCATTTCTGAAAATTTATTTATTGTTTCTTTTCCTTGTAGTTTCAAATAACAAAATCTTATTAATAAAACTATACCGCTAATTAAAATCAATGTAAAAAAGAGAGTGATGATTGATACTTTGCTTAATTCCTCTGCTTTTATCTTTTCAGTCAGGGAGCTTGACTGATGGGCAGGTGTCTGTTTAGTACTAGGCTGAATAGCAAGATTAAAAAGGACAATAAAAGCCAGCATTAAAAGATAGATTCTTTCTTGGCGAATGAGTTTTTTTAACATATTAGCAACTCTTTTATCCTTTTCGCATTCTCCACAGCATAGGCCTGGTAATCATTGTTGAAATAAATATACACATCCAAATCCTTTTGCAAAAAATCTTTTATGTAATCTACCCATTTTCTTAACTCTTTGTCAGAATAAGAAATAGTCCTGGCTGCTCCGTGCATGCGAATATATACAAAATCAGCAGTTGTTTCTAAGCAAACCGGAAAACCTTGCATGCTAATAATACAATAAGCAATATTAAATCTACTTAAGAGCTTAAAGGTTTCCTTATCCAACCAGGAAGAATTTCTAAACTCTATTGTTTGTCTTAGATTTTTAGCTGTAAGCCTATCGGGAAGATTGGTCAAAAATGACTTTAGTAGATTAATATCTTTTTTCAATGAAGGCGGTAGTTGATAAAGGATTGGACCTAACTTTTCTTTTAAAGAAACAGCTCGGTTTAAAAAAATATCTAAAGAACCCTCTATATTTACTAATTTCCTATAGTGGGTAATTGTCCGACTTGCCTTTACACTAAAAATAAAATCGCCCGGTGTTTTTTTGTACCAATTTTCAAAGCTTTGGATTGTGGGTAAGCGATAAAAACTATTATTTAATTCTACGGTAGAAAAATAGCGGGAAAAGTAAGGCAGAAGCTCGCTCTTTAAAATCTCAGCAGGATAAAAACGCTCTACCCAGTGCTCGTAATACCAGCCGGAAGTGCCTACAAAACATGGCATAGCATTCGCTCTGCCTGATTACAGCGATTAAATCAAGATTACACTGATAACTTCTCAGTAATCTCTGTAATCAGAGTTTAATCTGTGTAATCAGACATCCTTTAGGATATCATCCCTCAATCTCTAATATTTTCTTAATCCTCTCTAAAGCGAGCTTTAATCTTTCTTCTCTTTCTACCAGAGCAAAACGGATAAACCCTTCTCCGTATTCGCCAAAGCCGGTTCCCGGAGCAACCGCTACCCCTCCCTCTTCTAACAACAATTGCGTAAATTCCATTGAGGTCAATGCCGAATACTTCAAAGGAATGCGCGCCCAGATGTAAAAGGTCGCCTTTGGCTTCTCTACTTTCCAACCTATTTTTTTTAATCCTTCGGTGAAGAAATCTCTTCTTTTTTTATAAATCTCTACTGTCTTCCGGACACAATCCTGCGGCCCTGACAAGACCTTTATAGCCGCGGATTGAATTGCCCGAAATAGGCCAAAATCAATATAACTCTTTGTCTTTTTTAAACCGGCTAAAATCTCCGCATTCCCCACACAGAAACCAATTCGCCAACCCGGCATACTGTAAGATTTTGAAAGGGTATGGAACTCCACGCAAAAATCTTTTGCCCCTTTCACTTGCAGAATGGAAGGCGCTCTGTATCCC
>DAOWKH010000120.1 GCA_030639955.1 Candidatus Omnitrophota bacterium
TGAGTCCCGAAAGCTTTCGGGACGAGGGAGGAGGGAGTGTTTACTTTAATTCAAAAAGCAGGGCCAATTGGTTGGCTGATTATTTCTCTTTCGGTTTTTTCTCTATCTATTGTCATCGAAAGGTTGCTCTATTTGCGCCGGATTAGAATTGATAGCGATGAGTTTTTAAGCGGGCTCAGCAGCATGGTTCGCCGAAGTCAGATAGAAAAAGCTATTACTACTTGCGAGCAGACCGAAAAACCCTTAGCGAATATCTTAAAGGCAGGGATTTTAAAATTTTCGGGCAAGAAAGAAGAGATAAAAGAGGCAATCGAAGATGCCGGGAGACAGGAGATCCCTCTTTTAGAAAGAGGGTTGGGGGCATTGGCTACTATTGCCCATATCTCTCCTTTATTGGGATTATTGGGGACGGTCATCGGAATGATAAATACCTTTCAGATTATCCAACATGAGACCTACGCGGTAAATCCCGGGGATTTAGCCCAAGGGATTTGGGTGGCTTTGATTACTACTGCCCTGGGTCTGAGCGTGGCTATACCTACTTATGTTGCTTATAATTATTTGGTTACCAGAGTAAACCATTTCCTTTTTCAAATAGAAAAGGATGTGACTAATTTTTTAGATGCACTTAAATGAAACTACAATTTAGCGAGGTGAAAACCAAAGCTAAATTGTATAGTTGAATTTATCCGCCTAAGGCGGATTCAATGCGTTCAAGATAACTTACGTCGTGCTTCGCACTTCCGTAAGTTATGAACTTATTGAAGATGCACTTCCCACGCCGTTATAAAATAGAGATTGAGCACCTGGATATTGCTCCCTTAATAGATGTTGTTTTCCTTTTGCTTATATTTTTTATGCTTACTTCCAAGTTTGTAGTTGCCTCCGGGATTAAAGTCCATCTGCCCGAGAGCCGAAGCAAAGAGGCAATCAAGCAAAGAGGTCTGACGATTACTATTGATAAGAAAGGAGATATCTATTTAGGAGATAGGAAGGGCAAGGTCGATTTTAGCGAGTTAGGGCAAGCATTAAGCTTTCTCTCGCCTCGCGGCGAAGCGGGCTCCAAGGGCAATAAATCAGTAATAATTTACGCCGATAGGCAAACAGCATTGGAAAGGGTGATAGAAGTGTGGGACATCTGTCGGGAAAGCGGGATTAAAGAGATAGGGATTTCGGCAATACCGTCTGATTAAAATACCTCTTGGTCTAGACTTCTATATTGAATTGCTTCCAGGAGATGTTCTTTTTTGATATTTTCTTCTTCAGCCAAGTCGGCGATTGTGCGGGAGACCTTGATAATCTTATGATAAGCCCTGCCGCTGAGATTCAGCTCCTCTATTGCTGTTTTTAAGAGTTCTTCGCATTTTTTGTCTAATGGGCAATATTTCTTGAGCTGGCGGGTATTCATCCGAGAGTTGTAATCAATTTTTTTTGCGGCAAATCTCTTTTTCTGCCTTTTGTGGGCAGAAGTAATTCGTTTCTTTATTGTTGCTGAGTTTTCTACTGATTGGCTTGAAGCAAGTTGCTTGTATCTTAGCGCCGGCACTTCAATTTGGATATCGATTCTATCAAGGAGTGGTCCGGAGATTTTTGCCCGATACCTCTGGATCTGATGCGGAGTGCAGTGGCATTGTCTATGCGAACTGCCAAAATAACCGCAGGGGCAAGGGTTCATCGCCCCGATAATCATAAAGCGGGCCGGATAAGTAATTGCTCGCACTGCCCGCGAGACAGTAATATAGCTATCCTCTAAGGGCTGGCGCAGAACCTCTAATACATTGCGGTGGAATTCAGGGAGTTCATCCAGAAAGAGGATTCCATTATGAGCTAAGCTTATCTCTCCGGGTTTAGGATTGCTGCCTCCGCCAATAAGCCCGGCGTCGGAGATAGTATGATGCGGCGCGCGGAAGGGACGGGTAGCAATTAAGGATTTCTCCGGCTGGAGTAATCCCATTATGCTGTAGATTTTAGTGGTTTCCAACGCCTCTTTTAGAGTCAAGTCCGGAATGAGAGTGGGCAGGCGTTTTGCCAGCATTGTTTTTCCACTCCCCGGGGGACCGAGCATTAATAGGTTGTGCTGTCCAGCGGCGGCAACCTCTAATGCCCTTTTTGCTCCCTGTTGTCCCTTTACATCGGAAAAATCAATATCGTATCGGCGGTTTTCTTTAAAGATTTTATTTATATCTAATTTATAGGGCTCAAGGGTGGAGTTGCCGTTTAAGAAATGGACTGTTTCTGAGAGCGTGTTTAAGGGATAAACCTCTATTTCTTTAATGATTGCCGCTTCACCGGCATTAGCCGGCGGGAGAATAATTTTCTGCTTGCCCATTTTTGCCATATCAATGGCAAGAGGGAGGATACCCTTGCTGGGTCTGATTTCGCCGTTTAGGTTTAGTTCTCCTAAAACAACATATTGTTGCAGTTTTTGTGAATTTACTTCTCCCTGGGCAGCAAGTATCCCCAGGGCAATTGCCAGGTCAAAACAAGGACCTTCTTTCTTTATATCCGCAGGGGCTAAATTAATGGTGATGCGAGCAGAGGGATAGCGAAAGCCGCTGTTCTTGATTGCTGTTCTCACCCTGTCTTTGCTTTCTTTTACAGCAGTATCGGGTAGACCAACAATAGATACCGCTGGTAGCCCTCTGGCAATATCTACCTCTATTTCTATTAGATAAGCTGAGAGTCCAGTTATAGCTGCAGAATAGAGCTTGGATAACATATAATGAGCACGTAATCCCGAAAGATTTCGGGATTGCTGTGCGAATTATCTCGATAGCTGCAAGAAAATTTAGAATGAATTTTCGCAGCGTTTTGCTTGTGCCCTTTGGGTGCTATCGGGGTGGCTTCATTTGACAGTTTTAAGTTTATACTATAAAATAGCGAAAGTCAAA
>DAOWKH010000034.1 GCA_030639955.1 Candidatus Omnitrophota bacterium
CATTCCTGAACCATATTCCAATGGTCTTTTATCCTGCCAGATAATTTCTTCTGGGAGAGCATTTTCAAATGCCTTGCGCAAAATCCATTTTCCCCAGACTTTACTCTTATATTTTCTTATTTTTAAATCAGCGGGTGTCTGCAAGGCAAAATCTATAATGTCTCTATCGATAAAAGGCTGAATTGTCTTAATCCCAGAAAATTTACCAATATTATTAGAGCTAAAGTTCATTTTTTCTGAAATCCTGCGAATATAACTTTCTAAATCACCTATATCTTTCATAAACGAATACCCTCCAAATAATTCATCGGCTCCATCACCAGTCATTACTTCATCTATGCCTAATTCTTTTGCCAAACTCAGTCCAAAATAAACAACTAAATCGTTAGGGATTGCCGGGTCAAAAGATTTCAGTATTTTTATTACTTTAGGGATGCTTTCTATTGCTTCATCAATTTCTACCTTTCTAAAAATGTGTTTCATATTAAGTAGCTTTGCCAGTGATTTTGAATAATGTATATCTTCTCCTTCAGATTCTAAACTTACTGTAATTGCTTTAATCTTAGAATTAAGACCGGCCAAAATAGACGAATCCAAGCCGCCGGAAAAAAGCAGGCCGTCAGCTTTATTCCTTTTAACTACTCTCTCTAACTTTTCTTTTAAGTTCAGGGCTAACTCCTGCATAATACCTCTTTCAATACGTTTATAAGTTTGTTATTTTCTTTATGAGTCCGCACAGCTACGCGAATATATTTTTCATTTAAATTTCTAAAATTACTGCAATCCCTGATAAGAATCCCTTTTTTGATGAGTAATTCTTTTAAAGATTTTGAACTCATATCGGCAAGCTCTATTTTTATCAAAAGAAAATTTGTTACTGAAGAATATGGCTTTAATCCATCAATTTTGGCTATTTGTCTTGAAAGAAACCGTCTTTCTTTCTCTATTAGTTTATATGTCTTGTTGATATATTCTTCATCATTTAAGATTGTTTCTGCGGCTATTTGGGCTAAGGAGTTTGTGCTCCAGGGGAGCTGATATCGTTTCAACTTATTGATAACCTCTTTATGGGCAATGAGATATCCTATTCTTAAGCCCGGCAGGGCAAAGAACTTGGTAAATGTCCGCAGTACAACTATTTTTCTGTTTTTTACAGCCCTCCAAATTAAGCTATAATCCTTCTGGTTTGGTAAAAAATCCATAAATGCCTCATCAATAATGAGTAATTTATTGGGTAATTTTTCTATCGTCTTCTGCTCTTGCAGGAGAAGATTGCCGGTGGGATTATTAGGATTACAGAGAAAGAGGATGTCTGCTTTGCTCTGCCCTTGTGCACTGAACCTAAAACCATTTTTTTCTTTAAGTTTTAAAAATCGAATTTTACTCTCTATGCTTTTTGCTGCGCGCTCATATTCTGAAAAGGTAGGTGCAGGTATAAGTGTGGTTTTGGGCTTGAAGCAAGACATAATAAGGTAAATAAGCTCGGTAGAACCATTGCTAACAAGAATATTCTGCTTATTTATCCCCCAGTATTTAGCAATTTTTGGGGTAATATTGCTTGCTTTGGAATCAGGATAATGCAGAATTTTATCAAAATTCTTATAAATAGTTCTTTTTACGCTCTGTGGCAATCCTAAAGGATTAATATTTGCGCTAAAATCGATTACTTCTTTTTTATATTTACGCTTAATTTCATACAGATTTCCACCGTGAGAAAATCTCAGATTATCCATCTAACTGCTACCCCTATAATAATCATTAAAATTGAACTTCCTAAACTAATCGCTAATGCTTCATTTATAAAAGAGGGCTGTATAACTCTTTTCTCTTCACCAAGATATGGCTTTACAGAAAGTTTCCCTTGGTAAGACCAAACGCCTCCTAAGCTTATTCCCAAAGCACCGGCCATAGCGGCTTCTGATATTCCGCTGTTTGGAGAAAAGTGTTTGCGACCATCTTTCAACATTGTCTTAAATGGTTCTTTAAAACTTTTTTTGTTAAATAGCGAAGAAACCGCTATTAAAAATCCGCAAATCCGCGCCGGAATAAAATTAACCAAATCATCTAACCTGGCAGAAAACCAGCCAAAATGAAGATACTTTTCATTTTTATACCCCACCATCGAATCAAGGGTGTTTATGCTCTTGTAAGCTATAGCCAAGACGGGTCCCCCTAAAATCAGACAAAAAAGAGGTGCTATAATACCATCATTGGTGTTCTCGGCAACGCTTTCTATTGTAGCCACTATTGTTCTGTCTTTACTTAAATTTTGCGTATCTCTGCCGATAATTTTGGAAAGTTGTCTTCGAGCTCCGATAATAGAGCTATTTTCTATTTCTTTCAAAATTGCCTTTGTTTTAATTCGTAAATCCTTTATTGAGAGAGCAGTGTAACTTAAATAGACCCAGGCTAAATTTCCCAGGAAGGGATTTAGCTTTCCTGCAAGTGCTATAAATAAATAGGCAAAATAGGTGCTTATTCCTACTACCGCCAAAGTCAATATTACTCCCTTTATTCGTTCTGTCCATTTGCCCCCACTCCCCCTCAATCTATTATCCAAGAAACTTATCAATCTACCCATCCCTCTTACCGGATGCGGAAGCCATTCTGGATCACCGAAAATCAAATCAGCAATATAAGAAGAGATTAGTAACAACATAGCGCAAAAAAGAGCATCCCTGCCTCTGCAATCTCACTCGTTGCCCCGATTGTATCGCCGGTCATTCCGTCAATCTTTTTCTTTGCATAACTTATAAATAAAAATACCGGAATTATAGAAAGAATAAATAAGATAAACCCTGTTATTTTCATTAATAATAGAGAAATAACCAGAGTAAATAAACCCCCGATAAGAACTTCTTTCTTGCCAACATATTTTATAAAATACTTTGCTTTTCCTTCTTTGCGGGCGTAGTTAGAGACATAGCACGCTAAAACCAGAGACCACCTTGCAAATACGGTCATCATAATCAATGACTTCCAAAGAATATTTTGGGGGATATTTACTATTAAAGTAAATTTAAAAAGCAAAAGGCACACTATCCCAATCACCCCCATTACACCAATCCGGCTATCTCGCATTATATTCAGTATTTTTTCTTTGGGGTTTCTGCCATAGAATCCATCGCAGGTATCGGCAAACCCATCCAGGTGAATCCCGCCGGTTATAATAATAGATGCTATTAATATAACCGCACCCCTGACTAAATTTGGCAAAAAACTAAACAGGGAGGCAGTTGCAGCTAATAAAAGACCGAGCAACATCCCAATTAGAGGAAAATATAGCAGAGATTTTCCAAAATCTTCCTGTTTTATTTCTCTCCGAATCCTTATTGGCAGAATAGTTAAAAATTGTAGGGCAATCAAAAATCTTTTCATACCTCTACTTTTTCAGAAACTCCGGCATCCTGAAAAGTGGACATCTCGGTTAAAATTTTAACGCTGGCTTCAGTAATGCTTATTCCCAAAGCGGCGCCGGTTCCCTCTCCGAGACGCAGGTCTAAATCTAAAAGGGGCTTAAGTCCGATATAATCAAGAATAATTTTGTGACCCTTCTCTACCGAGCAATGAGCGGCAATTATATAATCTTTTACCTTTGGCTCTAAACGGTAAGCGATTAATGCAGCCGCTCCGGAAATAAATCCATCTATTACCACCGGAATTCTCTTTGCAGATGCCCCTAAAATTATTCCTGCAAGTCCTCCTATCTCAAATCCACCTACTTTAGACAGAACATCTATTGCGTCTTTTGAATTGGGCCTATTTATCTTGATAGCTTTTTTGATAACTTCTGCCTTGTGCGCAAAAGCCCCATCGTCTATACCTGTACCTCTACCCGTAAGAGCTTCAACTGCTTCACCTGTTATAGCAGCAGCTATAGCACTGGAAGATGTCGTATTCCCAATTCCCATATCCCCTGTTCCGACTATGTCTATACCCCTTTCAAATTCTTCTTCAAATACCTCTATGCCATTTTCGATAGATTTCATAGCTTCCTCTTTAGTCATTGCAGATCCTTTTGCCATATTTTTTGTCCCATAATTTACTTTTTTATCTCTAAAACTTTGCGATTTGCGATTTGCGATTTGCGATTTGCCAACAACACCCATATCAACAATAACAACCCTGGCACCTATATGATTAGCCAATACATTAATTCCAGCGCCGCCTTTTATAAAATTATAAATCATCTGAGCTGTTACTTCTGGGGGATATGCGCTTACTCCTTCTTCTGTAATACCGTGGTCTCCGGCCATAGTGAATATAACCTTATCTTTGATCGCAGGATTTTCATTTCTTGTAATCTCTACGAGTTGTTTGGCAAGTTCTTCTAAGCGTCCAAGACTCCCTTGCGGCTTGGTAAGATTATCCAATCGCTTTTGGGTCTTCTCTGCCAAAGAATAATCTATCTTTTCAATTGTTTCTATCGTCTTTCTTATTTTGTTCATTTCTCTCCTTTAAAATTTTGCATTTTACATTTTGAATTTTTAACAGGACTTTTGCAATTTTCTCTAAATTTTTGTTTAATTAAAAGGAGTTTTGTGTTTTGAGCGAACATTGGTTTTTTTAGCTAAAGTCAAGTTGAGGCAGGAAATACAAAAATCATGTTTGAGACCGCCGATGTCCCGAAACGTTTCGGGACAGAGACGGGCGAGTTTGATTTTTGCCTGCCGAGACGCAGATTTTAGCGTAAATAAAAAACCACGAGAGCGAGGAATGCAAAACTCCCCTCTCACTGAATTTTTGCAAAAGTCCTGTTTTTAATTTTTATTGGTATACCTGCTTGCATAAAAATAACCTCATCTGCTTCTTTTGCGAACATTTGATTTGCTAATCCAAGTATATCCCGGAATCTCCTTGCCAAAGGATTATCAGGAACTATACCGCCCCCTACTTCATTTGATGCTAAGTTTGTAAAGAGATTAACCTTTAGTAGCGTGCTAATAAGTTTTTTTATCCTCCTTTTTATTTCCTTATCCTTCAAATTATCTGCTAAGAGATTGGAAACCAGCA
>DAOWKH010000133.1 GCA_030639955.1 Candidatus Omnitrophota bacterium
ATCCCATGAATAACCAATATGGCAGTTTTTTTATTCATTTTCGCACTACTCCTCTCTTTTTAAACAAATTTATCAAGTGAACTTTGGCAAAAATCTTGGCGTAAAGAAATTTTTGCGTTTTAAGCGGACATTGATTTTTTTAGCTCAAATCAAGTTGAGACAGGTAATAGCAAAATCATGTCCGAAGACCGTTGAAGTTCTGAAATGTTTCAGAACGAAGGCGGTCAAGTTTGATTTTGCCCTGCTGAAACGCAGATTTTAGCGTTAAGAAAAAATCACGAGAGCGAGGAATGCAAAAGTTCTGTTAATATCTCTTCTTCGCTGGGTATCCCTCCTCCCCCGCGTCCATAAAACTCCACTTTACTTTTTCCTTCTACGGCTAAACGCACATCCTCAACCATCTGACCATAATTCATTTCTATTACTAAAAATTTTTTCTTTAAATCGGCAAGTTTGTTTATTATCTGATAAGGAAACGGCCAGAGGGTAATCGGGCGGATTAGACCAACCCTTATTCCTTCCCTTCTTGCCTTCTCCATTGCCCCCTGGCAGATTCGACTCATTGTTCCATAAGCCACTAAAATTATTTCAGCGTCCTCTGTATTTCTTTCTTCATAACGAATTTCTTTCTTTTCTACATCTGCAAATTTTTTTTGCAATTTTTTATTGTGTTCTTCCAAAACCCCTTCTTTTAAAAGTAATGAACGAATTAGATTCGGTTCTCTGTCTTTACACCCTGTTAGTGCCCATTTCTTTCGGTGTTCGGTGTTCGGTGTTCGGTGTTCGGCCGATAACCGATAACCGTTAACCGATAACCGAAGAGGTTCCATCATCTGCCCGAGTATTCCATCTCCTAAAAGCAGGACCGGGTTACGGTATTTATCGGCTAAATCAAAGGCGAGCATTTGTAACTCAAATGCTTCTTGAACAGAATTCGGGGCAAGCACAATTGTCCGATAGTCACCGTGTCCACCGCCTCGGGTTGCCTGAAAATAATCGCCCTGGGCCGGTGTGATATTGCCCAAACCGGGACCGGCGCGCATCATATTTACAATCACTGCCGGAAGTTCACAGCCCACCAGATAGGAAATTCCCTCTTGTTTTAAGGAGATGCCCGGGCTAGAAGAAGAGGTCATCGCCCGCACGCCGGCTGCCGAGGCGCCAAAAACCATATTAATAGCCGCCAACTCGCTCTCGGCCTGGATAAAGGTTCCTCCGGTTTCAAACATCCTCTTGGACATATAAGCGGTGAGTTCATTCTGAGGAGTAATTGGATAACCGGCATAAAAAGTGCAACCGGCCTGAATTGCCGCTTCCCCAATCGCCTCATTTCCGCTCATTAAAACTTTTTTTGAATCTTTATTGCTCATATTTTTTAAGGCAACTCCCAGCTTCTTTCATAGTTCTACCCAGAGAAATAAACCCGTGATTCTTCATTATCAAGAATGCTTTATCATTTAATATCTCTAAAACTCTTTGCACTAATTCAATTGTCCCATAATCTTCTTCTCTGGTTGTCTCTGCTATTCCCAATTCTTCTGCTTGCTCTAAGATTTTTTTAGAGTGCCCATGGAATATTGCCTGGACATCTTTTCTCTGTTGATAAATTGCAAAATGCAATATGCTTTCTGACGAGGGTTCTCTCGCACCAGATGCATAGACCGTTCCCTTTTTTAAATCACAATTCTCCACTTTCACAAAGCAATCATCGGATAACTCGTCTCCCAAGTCAATCCCGGAAGCGGTAATAATAAATTGCTGCTCACCCTCTTGCAGGCGAAAACTTAGATTGCCACAAGAGCCGCCATTATATGTGGGGGCAAGCCCCTGAGAGCTAAATTGTTTGCACCAATACTTCAGTTTTTTGAGCCGCGAATCTTGGGGTATTTCTTTGCCAATTAGTTCTGTCTTGAATTTTACACCTTGATAGCCCATGGCTCAATTATTCCTTTTTCGGTTATAATTCCGCTGATATATTTTGCCGGTGTTATATCAAACACGGGATTGATGGCTTTAGAGCCGGGTGAACACACAAGAATTTTTTCAAGATTCCCTTCTCCGGTAAGACCTGTTTGATATAAAACTTCGTCCTCGTCTCTTTCTTCAATTGGTATATCTCTACCAGAATTGCAATTCAAATCAAATGTCGAGCTCGGGGCAGCAACATAAAAAGGCACTCCAAATTCCTTTGCCACAATGGCTTTCTCAAAGGTTCCTATTTTATTGGCGACATCACCATTTCGGGCAATTCTATCCGCTCCAACAATCATTATATCTATTTTTCCCTGAAACATCAAGTAAGCACCGGCATTGTCGGGCAAAATAACATAAGGCACCCCTTCATTCTTGAGCTCCCATGCGGTAAGTTTTGCCCCCTGATTTCTCGGTCTTGTTTCATCAACATAGACAAAGACCTTTTTCCCGCTCCTGTGAGCGAGATATATCGGAGATAGAGCAGTGCCATAATCAACAAAGGCAAGCCATCCGGCATTACAATGCGTCTCTATATTAAAACCATCTCTAATTAGTTCATTTCCGTATTCGCCTATTCTCTTGCAGGCCTCAACATCCTCGTCGGCAATTTTCTGTGCTTCTACGACTGCAGTTTTTCCCGGTTCTGTTGATTTTTTTGCTGCGGCAAAAACACGACTCACAGTATAAAACAAATTCTGGGCAGTTGGCCTTGTTGCTTCAATATCTTTCTTGGCTTTTTCAATATATTCCCCAAAAGTATTTTCGAGGGCTTCTAAAAACGCCTGAGCCATTGCAAACCCAGCCGCTTCACCTACTGCGCCAGCCCCCCTTACTTTCATAGTTTTAATAGCTCGACAGGTCTCAAGATAATTTTTTGCTTCATAAATTCTAAAATCAAAAGGCAGAAGATTCTGTTCTATCAGAAATACAGACGAACCTTCCATCCAAACAGTTCTATAATCTTTTCCATCAACTTTCATATTTATTACTCAACTTTGGCAAATTTCCCAGAAAAGAGATTTTTGCGTTTTGCCCGCCTCGCCGAAGACGGCAAGTCGAGGCGGGAGCAAACATTGGTTTTTTTAGCTAAAATTAAGTTGAGGCAGGAAATACAAAAATCATGTTTGAGACCGCCGATGTCCCGAACCATTTCGGGACAGAGGCGGGCGAGTTTGATTTTTGCCTGCCGAGACGCAGATTTTAGCGTTAAGAAAAAACCACGAGAGCGAG
>DAOWKH010000084.1 GCA_030639955.1 Candidatus Omnitrophota bacterium
AAATAAAATGATTACACAGATTATTCATAATCGGTTGTTTGGGGCTATCTTTTTTGCCTGGTTTTTTGCCCAGAGCATTAAGATAACAACCAATATTTTTAAGAGAAAGCAAAGGTTTAATTTCAAATGGTTCGCTAATGCCGGGGGGATGCCCAGTTCCCACAGCGCTACGGTGGGAGCGTTAGCCGCAGGGGTGGGCATTAAGTGGGGATTTGATTCGGATATATTTGCCTTTGCTCTACTCTTTAGTCTGATTACTATCTTTAATGCCGCAGTTTTCCGTCGCAATGCCGGCAAACAGGCGGAGATTTTAAATGAGGTTATTGAAGATATTTACGCCAAAAGAGGAATTAAAAAGGAGAAGTTGATAGAATTATTAGGGCATACTCCTTTGGAGGTAATCGCCGGAGCGATATTGGGAATTGGGGTGGCAGTTGTTTTTAAATGAAACTTGGTTTTGCGGAGCAGGAAGTGCTTCGCAAAACCTTAGTTGAATTTACCCCCACCGTTTTGATTCGCTTTTGCGAATGCAAAACGGTGGGGGTAATGCATTCAAATAACTTACGTCGTGCTTTGCACTCCGTAAGTTATGAACTTATTAAATGAAAAAAAAGATATTAATTACTTTTTTGATAGTAACAGTAATAGTTGCCATTAATCTAAGAAATAAAAGATGGCATTTACCGTCACAAAAAGGGGCAATCCAGAAGATAAGAGAGAAAGTTAGAGATAGTAAAGTTTTGTTTGCCCGGGCAGAGGGGTATTTTCAAAAAGGGGAGCTGAACAAGGCGAAAGAAGCTTATGAAAAAATAGTGAAGAGTTATTCAGGTAGTGAGGTTGCAAAGAAAGCGGAAGAAAGATTGGAGGAGACCAACATAGAACTCCTTTTTTCTCCCTTCAATATGGAGAGTAGTGAGATTTATAAAGTAAAGTCCCGGGATAGTCTTTTTATTATTGCTAAGAAATTTGGCACTACAGTTGATTTGATCAAGAAAAGCAATAATTTAGAGAGCAGCGCTATTTATCCTGAGCAGAAACTAAAAATCCCCACAGCCAAATTCAGCATTCTAATTGATATATCTGATAGTATGCTTACTTTAAAAGCAAACGATAAAATGTTAAAAAGATATCTAGTTTCTACGGGCAAGAATAACTCTACCCCGCCGGGCAAGTTTAAGGTTGTGAGCAAATTAATAGACCCGGTATGGTATTATCAGGGAAAGGCAGTCTCCCCCCAGAGTTCTGATAATATATTGGGTTCAAGGTGGTTGGGTCTCTCTGTAAAGGGATGCGGTATTCACGGCACTACCGAACCAGAGACGCTGGGTAAGCAGATTACCCGCGGCTGCATACGGATGTTTAACAAGGATGTAGAGGAACTTTACTCTATTGTTCCCATAGGGACGAAGGTAGTTATTGAAAATTGAAAATTGCTAATTGATAATTTTGCATTGTTATGTCTCTCCCTTTCGTATGGATAGCCCTTTGCTTTATCAGCGGAATTATCCTCTCTAAATATCTCCATCCTACTTTATTCTTAATCTATTTAATAGCGGCCATTTCTTGCCTCTTTCTTTTTTACCCTGTTAAATCCCGCAAAGCGGGAATTCGCCAAGGCGAATTATTTAATAGGGTGAACAACAAAAAGAAAGCGGTGTTTCTTGTTTTAATTGGTTTGGCCGGGGCAATTGCTTGCCGCAATTCTCTATTCTATTCAGTTCAGAATATCGCTAATCTTTCTCCTGCTTCTGATATCCATATTATAGCAATAGTAGTAAAGCCACCGATAGAGAAAATCACTTCTTATGGCAAGAAGACAATTCTGATTTTGCGGGCGGAGGAGGCAGGAGAAAGAAAGGTAAATGGGTTGGTAAAGGCGACTGTCTATAAACCCTTTAAGAGCTATGATTATGGAGATAGGCTGCTTTTAAAGGGAAAATTATATCGACCTTACAACTTCGGCGAATTTGATTATAAAAAATATTTGGCTACACAGAGAATTCATTGTCTATTCTCTGGCAAAGGAAAGGATGTAGAAGTTCTCTCTGAGCATAGAAACCTACTTTTTTCTCCCCTGTTTTATCTTAGAGGGGTATTATCGGGTATTATTGATAAAAATTTATCCTCGCGAGAGGCATCTCTGCTAAAGGCAATTTTATTAGGTGAACGTTTTAATATCTCCCCTCAATTAAAAGAACTCTTTATAAATACGGGCACTATTCATATCCTTTCTATAAGCGGGCTGCACATTGGCATAATAGCAACTATCTTTCTTTTATTCTTTAAATTCTTACGTCTGCCTTATAAAGCGTATTATCTGCTTACTATAATTTTTATAATCTTATACGCCATCCTCAGTGGGGCGCGCGTGCCGGTAATAAGGGCAACAATCCTAACGGTTGTCATTTTAGCCGCGAGGTTGCTCAATCGCCCCTGTTCAATCTATAATTCTTTGGGGTTTGCCGCCTTTCTTATCTTAGCCATTCAGCCCTTATATTTATTTGACCCGGGTTTTCAACTTTCTTTTCTGTGCGTGTTTTTTATAATCTACCTGACCCCTAAAATAGAAAGGGTTTTGGCGCACTTGTACGAGACGTTGTCCGAGGCGAAATCTCGCACATCTCGTCAACCTCACACACCTCGCCCAACAGTGTCTCGCAAAGTTAAGAGATTTGTTATCACTTCCTTCTCGGCCTCCTTGGCAGTTTGGTTGGGGATTTTTCCTTTAATCAGTTATTATTTTAAGAACTTTGTTCCGATAACCGTTCTGGCGAACTTAACAATCGTTCCTTTGCTTTTTGTTATTGTTGCCAATGGGTTTTTGCTTATTTTATCCACAGCGATTCCTATTTTATCAATCATTTTTGGGGCTATGGAGAGTATTTTCCTTGTTTTTTTGATTAAAAGCGCGTCTCTCTTTTCGGGCTTACCTTTTTCCCATTTTCATTTCTCGCTTACCTTATTGGGGGTAGTTAGTTATTATTTCCTTCTTTTTCTGTTTGTTGGCGCGTATAAAAAGATATTTGGTTTGCTAAACTATGTGTTGCTGAAAAAAGGGAGATGTGGTAAAATAAACGAAGCCACAATTTAGGCGACTGCAAGGAGACTAAATTGTATGGCTGAATTTACCCCCCCACCACTTTTTCAAGATGATTAACAACGCAGAAAAGTGGTGGGGGGTTCAATGCGCACAGCAACTTACGTTCACTATCGTTCCGTAAGTTGTGAACTTATTGAATGAAAAAGTTTATTGCCGTTTTTATAACTATTATACTGCTTATTTTAATACTCTTGACCGCTGGTTTTATTTATTTAAAGCTCAATGCTACGACTATTGTAAACAGGAGCTTGGCCGGGGTTTTACCGGGAGCAAAGATAGGCAATATTGAAATCAAATATCCGCTTACCATAAAACTGTATCAGATTAGTTTAGACAAGATAGCCGAGATAAAAGAGGTCGATGTTTCTTTAAATATCCTGGGTTTATTATCCAGCCTGCCTGCCGGCAAGGCAGGGAAGCTAATTATCAGTAAACTCGCCATAATTGAGCCGCGGATTAATATTGTCAGAGAGGAGAACGGGGTTTTGAATATTGATTCTTTCAAAGCAACATTTTCTAAAAAAGAAGTCAAAGATAAAGAACCAACAAAAAAAGAAATCTCTATTATAATCGTAAATCTTATCGTCCGAGAGGGAGTGTTTTATATTACTGACAAGAGTCAGAAGGGGGTATTTAAGGCAAGCGTAGACGATATTAATTTGGTTATAAGCAATTTGGTATTTCCTGAGTTAAGCAAGACCAATTTTAAGGGAGGATGCAAGATATCTATGGATAAGGGAGAGGCGAGAATTGATGTCGCGGGCTGGATAGATATGCTGGATAAGTCAATGGATGGAACAATCACTATCAATGATGTTGATCTTATCTACTTTAATCGCCTGTTCTCTCTTTTATTTTTAAAGGACTTTGCCTCGGCAAATTTGGATGCCCTTATTAAACTGACCGCTGTAAATAATGACCTGAATATTGCCTGCCATTTAGATATCTATAATGTATTCTTCAAGAAGAAAGAAGTAACTTTCCCTGTTTTAGAGGATGCTATAACCGGGGTGCCAGCCTCGCCGACGAGTCTAGGCGGGCGGGCAATAGGAGATAATGCCCTTTCTATTTTATTTACTGCTCTTAAACCAGAAGACAACAGGATAAAATTAGATTTTACGCTTAAAACCAAATTAGATGCGCCGCTAATTAACAAAGCAGTTTTGCAAAAAGCAGTAATAAAAGAGATAAAGAAGAAGTTATCAAGCTTACCCGTGGATATGCTCAAGAGCAAGACAGGGAGTATTATTGAGGGAATAAAAGGCGAGATAAAAGACGCTGGTATTGATGTTATTAAGGATACTTTCAGGAACTTGAAGAAAATGTTTAAGTGAAACTACAATTTAGCGAGTCCACCTCAGGCGGGCGAAGCTAAATTGTTTAGTTGAACTTACCCCCCCACCACTTTTCTGCGTTGCTAATCATCCTGAAAAAGTGGTGGGGGGTTCAATGCGCACAGCAATTTACGTTCACTACGTTCCGTAAGTTGCGTGCTTATTAAAATGGCAAAAGACAGAAACAAAGGCAAAGACAAAGGCGGCAAAAAAAAGAAGAAGAAAAAGAAGAAGAAATAAACGAAATTCATCTACCGCAGGCATAATTCTTCACAATTTCGGTAACACTTGCAAGGGATTTTTGTGTTTTGAGGAGAAGAGAAAATGGAAATTGAATTAACCGATGCGAATTTCAAACAGGAGGTTTTGGATTCAGAGTTGCCCTGTCTGGTAGATTTCTGGGCACCCTGGTGCGGCCCCTGCTTGATGGTCGCTCCTGTACTTAAAGAAATCGCCCAGGAATATCAGGGGAAGATGAAGGTTTGCAAGCTGAATGTTGACCAAGCTCCCCAGACCGCTTCCGAATACGGGATTATGAGTATTCCCAGTTTACTAATTTTTAAAGATGGCAAGATGGTGGATAAGCTCATTGGAGCAGTGCCGAAATCTGCCATTGAATCTGCGGTTAGGTCTTATTTAGGATGATAAAAGAAAATGTCCGGAAGATATTGAACGAACTGCCAGTTGGCGTAGAGTTAGTAGCCGCGGCTAAGACCAGAAGTGCAGAAGAGATTTTAGAGGCCGTTAAAGGGGGAATAAAGATTATCGGCGAGAATTATGTGCAGGAAGCAGAGAAGATTCAGGCGCTAACCGCTCACCGCTCACCGCTAACCGTAAAGATAAAGTGGCATTTTATCGGGCATCTGCAGAGAAATAAAGTTAAAAGAGCAACAAATCTCTTTGATATAATTGAGAGTGTTGATTGTTTAGCGAGCGGAGAGGAGATTAATAAAGCATCTGTCCAGGAAGATAAAATAATGCCGATATTGATTGAGATAAATAGCGGCAGGGAGGAGCAGAAATTCGGCGTCCTACCTGAAAATGCTGAGGATTTAGTAAGAAAGTTATCTAAATTTTCTAATATAAAAATAATGGGGTTGATGACAATGGGCCCGCGTTTTGGAAATCCCGAGGATGCCCGCCCTTATTTTAAAGAAACCAAGAAAATATTCGAGAGAATTAAAACAGCCAACTTTCCGAATGTAGAAATGAAGTTCCTTTCGATGGGAATGAGCAATTCTTATCGGATTGCCATTGCCGAAGGGGCAAATATAGTAAGAATAGGAACGGGGATATTTGGGAAGAGATGAAAGAGGCACTGCTCTATGAAAAATTACCTAACAAGGATGTTCGTTGTCATCTTTGCGCCCATCATTGCCTTATCAGCGAAGGCAAAAGAGGAATTTGCCGAGTGCGCGAGAATCGAAATGGAGTGCTTTGGACCTTGGTTTATGGACAGCCAATTGCCCGTCACATTGACCCAATAGAGAAAAAACCGCTGTTTCATTTTTATCCTGGTTCAGTATCCTATTCTATCGCCACCGCTGGTTGTAATTTCCGCTGTCTGTGGTGTCAGAACTGGGAAATCTCGCAGTTGTCTCCTAAACAAAATTTAATAAGAGGTAAAGAAGTAAGCCCGGACGAAATTGTAGCCGCTGCCCGGCAAAGCGGCTGTGCCAGTATCGCCTATACCTATACCGAACCAACCATATTCTTTGAATACAGTTATGATATTGCCCGTCTTGCGCAGGGTGTCGGTTTAGCCAATGTTTATGTTACCAACGGCTATATGAGTAAAGATATGCTTGAGATGTTTTCTCCCTATTTGGATGGAGCTGATGTTGACCTAAAGTCCTTTCGCGAAGAGACCTACCAGCGTTATATTGGCGGGCGTCTCCAACCGGTATTAGATAACTTGAGACAGATGAAAAAATTGGGTATTTGGCTGGAAGTAACTACCCTGATTATCCCCGGAGTTAATGATAGTAGTGAGGAACTGAAAGACATTGCCGGATTTATTGCCGATGGATTAGGTTCTGATACCCCCTGGCATCTGAGCCGCTTTTTTCCGGCTTACAAGATGAAGGCGCCGGTTACTCCCTTAACTACCCTTGAGCGGGCAAAAGAGATTGGTCTGAAAGCAGGATTGCATTATGTCTATGAAGGCAATATTGCGAATAGTGAAAAGATGAGTACGTATTGCCCTGATTGTGGCCGGCTTTTGATTCGCCGCAGTGGTTTTAGCGTATTGGAGAATTTTATTCAAGATGGTCGTTGTCCTGATTGCAAAGTTCAGATTGCCGGTGTAGGGATGTCGGAGAAGGTATGTTAGAGTTATACGATGTAGTTATTATCGGGGGAGGGCCAGCCGGTTTGACCGCTGGAATATATAGCTCACGGGCAAGGTCGAAAACTTTATTGTTAGAAGATTTCGCATTGCCTGCCCAAGCCACAACTACTTCTCAGATAGAAAATTATCCTGGTTTTCCAGAAGGGATTAGTGGTTTAGATTTAACAGAGAGATTTAAAAAGCAAGCAAAGGAATTTGGGGTTGAGTTTAAGCAGGCAAAGGTGAAGAATGTTGAGTTCGGGCCAAATTATCGAGGTTCAACCTCAATAATTAAAATTGAGGCAGAAAACGAGACATACAATTCTCTTTCCCTGATTATTGCTTCTGGCGCTCGGCCTAAGGAGTTGGGGATAACCGGCGAAAAGGAGTTTCGGGGCAAAGGGGTTTCTTACTGCGCAACCTGCGATGCCCCCTTTTTTAAAGACAAAGAAATAATTGTAGTCGGAGGTGGCGACACTGCGGTAGAGGAGGCGTTATTTCTAACCAAGTTTGCCAAAAGAATCACTTTGCTTCATCGGCGAGACAAATTAAGAGCAACAAAAATTCTGCAGGAAAGGTTATTTTCAGAGCAGAAAATAAGCGTTGTCTGGGATTCAGTGCCAAAAGAGATTTTAGGTAGAGAAAAAGTTGAGGCAGTGAGAGTAATAAATCTTAAAGCCGAAAAAGAGAGGACTCTTTCTTGTAGTGGGGTATTCATTTTTGCCGGACTGCTGCCCAATACAGATTTTGTCAAAGGAATAGTAGAATTAGATAAAAAGGGCTATATTGTTGTTGACAGTAGAATGAAGACATCAACAGAGGGCATTTTTGCCTGTGGTGACTGTCGAAGCACTATTTTAAGGCAGGTAATAACTGCCTGCGGAGATGCTGCTTTTGCCGCATTTTCGGCGCAGCAGTATGTAGAGCAGATACTATGACTCAATTAGAAAAAGCAAAAAAAGGCGAACTGACACCCGAGATGAGCTATGTCGCTAAGCAAGAGGGTATTGATAGTGGAATATTAACAAAAAATATTGCCAGCGGTTTGGTAGTTATCCCGGCCAATAAAAGACACCCTGATCTTAAGCCGATTGGTATAGGCAAGGGTCTGACAATCAAGGTTAATGCCAATATCGGCGCTTCTCCGTTAGATTTAGATTTAAAAATAGAGTTAGAAAAATTGAAGGCGGCTATAGAAGCAAAGGCAGATGCAATAATGGATCTGACCATCGCCAGAGACAGCGCCGATATTGATAGGATAAGAAAGGCGATAATTGAAAACTGTCCTTTGCCCTTGGGGACTGTTCCTATTTATCAAGCGGCAATCGAGGCCGGAGGAGTAGATGGACTGACTATTGAGAATTATCTCAGGGTTTATGAAAGACAGGCAAAAGAGGGGGTAGATTTTACCACCGTGCACGCCGGGGTTACCCGGGCGGCTTTAAAGTTGGTCAAAAAAAGATTGATGCCGGTGGTCTCGCGCGGCGGCTCATTTCTGCTTCACTGGATGGAAAAAAACAACAAGGAGAATTTTCTCTATCAACATTTTGATCAGATTTTAGATATCGCTCGTGAATATGATGTGACCATAAGCTTAGGCGACGGTCTGAGACCGGGCTGTATCGCTGATTCCACAGACGAGGCGCAGATTTATGAACTGAATATTTTGGGAAAACTTGCCCAGAAAGCGCGAGAAAAGGGTGTACAGGTAATAATAGAGGGGCCGGGGCATATTCCCTTGGACGAGATTCAAAAGAATGTCCAGTTGGAAAAGGAAATTTGCAGAGATGCTCCTTTTTATGTCTTAGGACCGCTGCCGATTGATACTGCTGTAGGTTATGACCATATTGCCTGCGCAATAGGAGGGGCTTTGGCCGGCTATTGGGGAGCAGATTTTCTTTGCTATGTGACCCCCAAGGAGCATATTGGTCTGCCCGATGCCGCTGATGTGCGTGAGGGAGTGGTGATTACCAAGATTGCCGCCTCTATTGCCGACCTCGGCCGGGGGAATAAAAAAGCGATTGCTGAGAGTAAAGCAATGTCTGCCGCCCGAAAAAGGTTTGATTGGCAGGAGATGCTCAAATATGCCGTCGATTCCAAGAGGTTTAAAGAACTTATAGATAAAGAACCCAGGTTAAAAAAGGGTGGTTGTTCAATGTGCGGGGATGAGTTTTGTGCTTTGAAAGTTTATTCTTAGCGTAGGGTTGGTCGCACAAAGCACGCAGTCAATCGCCCCAGCGAGGCGATTGCTGCTCGGTGCTCGCCCTCGCTCCTCCGACGTATCGTCGGAGACCATGCCCGCTTGGGATGCGCAACGGCTTTTTAGCGACGCAACCCTACGCTTTAATCTACGAGAATTTAAAGAATGTCTATTAAATCCGACAAATGGATTGAGAGGATGGCGAAAGACAGGGAAATGATAAACCCCTTTAGCGAACTCTTGGTAAGTAAGGGTAAAATTTCTTACGGGCTTTCTTCTTATGGGTATGATATTCGCCTGGATAATAAGTTTAAAATATTTACCCTGTTAAATAATTTCACTAAAGGTGAAATTTCTGCTACGCAGAATTTAACAGGGTCAACCCCGTTAAATAAATCTGCTACTGTTATAGACCCTAAAAAAATTGACAATAATCTATTTCGTGATATCATCTCTGATGTTTGTATCATTCCCGCCCATTCTTTTCTTCTGGCTCAATCCTTAGAGTATTTTAAGATCCCCCGCAACATCATCGGGCTTTGTGTGGGCAAGTCCACTTATACCCGTTGCGGTGTCATTGTCAACGTCACGCCCTTGGAACCAACCTGGGAGGGTTATCTTACCATAGAGATTTCCAATACCAGCCCTCTGCCAGCAAAGCTCTATGCCGGGGAAGGGATTGCCCAGATTTTATTTTTTGAAGCAGATGAAATGTGCAGAATTTCTTATGCCGACAGAAAAGGGAAGTATCAGAAGCAAAAAGAAGTGACAGTGGCGAGGATATAGAAGATTTTTGCATTTTTCGCTCTCGTGATTTTTTCTTAACGCTAAAACCTGCGTTTCGGCAGGCAAAAATCAAACTTGCCCGCCTCGGTCCCGAAACGTTTCGGGACTTCGACGGTCTTCAGACATGATTTTTGTATTTCCTGCCTCAACTTGATTTTAGCTAAAAAAACCAATGTTCGCTCAAAACGCAAAAGTCTTTTGCAAATACCAAAATGGGGGTAAAAATGGAAAAGAAATCGTTAGAGTTTTTGAAAGAGTTGACAAATACTATCAGCCCTTCGGGCTTTGAGCAGGAGGCAGTTGAGGTTTGGAGGAAAAGGACAAAAATTTTTGCCGATGAGATTAAAAGTGATGTGCACGGCAATGCCATTGCAGTTTTGAATAAAGGCGGGAAGCCACGGATTATGCTTGCCGGACATATTGATGAGATTGGTTATATGGTAAAGTTCATTGACAAAGAGGGCTATGTCTATTTTTCTACTATTGGTGGGGTTGACCTGCACTTGGTTCCCGGCCAGCGGGTCTGGTTCAAAACCAAAAAAGGGAAGGTATTAGGAGTGATTGGTAGAAAACCGGCCCATCTCTTAGAGGATGAGGAGAAAAAAAAGATTTCCAAGATTGAAGAGTTGTGGATTGATATTGGAGCAAAGGACGAGAAAGAGGCAAAGTCCATTTTAGATATTGGCGACCCGGCAGTACCGGCAGTAGGGTTTGAAGAGCTGCGTAATGATTTAGTAGTAGCACGGGGATTTGACGATAAAGCCGGGGCTTTTGTGGTGAGTGAAACATTAAGGTTGCTTTCTAAAAAGAAGATTAAAACTTCTGTGTATGGGGTGGCTACTGTTCAGGAAGAGATTGGTTTGCGCGGGGCAAAGACAAGTGCTTATGGAATCAGCCCGGATATTGGCATTGCCATAGATGTTACCTTTGCCGCTGATTTTCCCAGCATGGATAAGAGAAAGATAGGAGATATAAAGATAGGAGGAGGTCCGGTAATTAATCGCGGCCCCAATATCACATCTAAAATCTTCGACCTTTTTATTGAGACGGCCAAACAAGAGAAGCTTCCTTATCAGATAGATGGCACACCCAATGCTACGCCTACAGACGCCAATGCAATTCAACTCACCAGAGCCGGGGTGGCTACGGGTTTGATAAGTATTCCCAATAGATATATGCATACGCCGGTAGAGGTTGTTAATCTTAAAGATTTAGAGAATATTGCGAAACTGTTAAGTGCTTTTATCTTAAAACTTAATGAGAAAGGAAGTTTCGGGGTATAATATTTTCTAAATTTCTAAGAATTAATTTTCAATTTTCAATTTCTAATTTCCAATCAATTTACAATTAAACAATTTCTAATTTTCAGTTAAATGCCAGAAAATTCACTAAAGGTGATGAATATAAATGAAAATTAAAGAATTGCCCGTCCTCCGCAGTAGCCTGCTACGGAGGATGGAAAAATTCAATGAAAATTGATAATTGGTAATTGAAAATTTATTTTATGAAGGAGTAGTATGTTCAAGAGAATCAAAAAAAGGGATGGACGAATAGTAAAATTTGACGCCGAGAAGATTAGTGAAGCAATTAAGAAAGCTGGTTTAGCCAGCGGCGAATTTGGGGAGAAAGAAGCAAGCAAGTTAGCCCTGAAGGTCTTAAACTTAGCCCAAAACGCAATTACCCATAAGACCCCTACCGTCGAGCAGATTCAGGATATTGTAGAAGAAGTTTTGCTTTCCTCGCCTTACCGCAAGACCGCCAGGGCATATATTATCTATCGTGAGCAGCATGCGGGGATAAGAAAGATTACGGCTAAAGCAAATGTTGACCTGATGGATCAGTACCTGGATAAACTTGATTGGCAGGTTAATGAAAACAGCAATATGGCTTTTTCCCTGCAGGGGCTAAATAACTATCTCTCTTCGGAGGTCAGTAAGGTCTATTGGCTGAATAAAATCTATCCTCCGGAGATCAGGCAGGCGCATTCAACTGGCGATTTTCATATCCATGATCTCGGTCTTCTGGCAAATTATTGCGTAGGCTGGGACTTAGAGGATTTGCTGGTAGAAGGATTCAAAGGGGCTTCGGGTAAGATGCAGAGCCAACCGGCAAAACATTTCAGAAGTGCTCTCGGTCAGGTGGTAAATTTCTTATATACGCTTCAGGGCGAAGCTGCCGGTGCAGTTGCTTTTTCTAATTTTGATACCCTACTTTCGCCTTTTATCCACTATGATAAACTGACTTATCCCGAAGTAAAGCAGGCGATGCAGGAGTTTATCTTTAATATGAATGTCCCGACTCGAACCGGGTTTCAGACCCCCTTCAGTAATATAACTCTGGATTTGCTTGTCCCTTCTATCTATGCCGAGCGGGCAGTAATCATCGGCGGCAAGCCGCAAGAGAAAACCTACAAAGAATTCCAGAAAGAGTTGGATATGTTTAATAGAGCTTTCTTAGAGATTATGTTAGAGGGAGATGCTAAGGGGCGGGTGTTTAGTTTTCCCATTCCTACTTATAATATTGGTCGCGACTTTGACTGGGATAATCCGAAGTTAAAACTACTTTGGGAGGTAACCGGGAAATACGGCTTGCCTTATTTTGCCAATTTTATCAACTCCGATATGAAACCGGAGGATGCGCGCAGTATGTGCTGTCGTTTGCGTATCGATAATCGCAAACTCTATAAACGCGGTGGGGGACTTTTTGGAAGTTCGCCCCTTACCGGAAGTATTGGCGTGGTAACCATAAATATGCCCCGTCTGGGTTATTTCTCCAAAACAAAGAAAGAATTTTTACAGAGATTGGAACGACTGATGCTTTTAGCCAAGAATAGTTTGGAGATAAAGAGAAAGATTCTGGAAAAACTTACTGACGGAGAGCTATATCCTTATGCAAAGTTTTATCTTCGGAATATAAAAGAGAGGTTTGGACAGTATTGGAAAAACCATTTTTCCACTATCGGACTGGTGGGAATGAACGAGGGTTGTCTCAACTTCTTGGCTAAGGATATAGGCACAGACCAGGGAAAGAAATTTGCTGTAGATGTACTCAATTTTATGCGCAATAAACTTTTGGAGTTTCAAAAAGAGACAGGGGACAATTATAATTTAGAAGCTACTCCTGCCGAGGGGGTAAGTTATCGCCTCCCAAAAATTGACAAGAAAAAATACCCCCAGATCATTTGTGCTAATGAAGAGGAGTATAAAAAAGGAGCCGAGCCCTTTTATACCAATTCTAGCCAGCTTTCGGTAAACTATACCGATGATGTCTTTGAGGCACTGGATTTGCAGGATGAGGTTCAGGTTTTATACACCGGAGGAACTGTTATTCACCTCTTTGCCGGTGAGGAGATTAAGAATTTTCAGGCAGTCAAGGCATTGGTGCATAAGATCTGCGAAAATTATCATCTCCCCTATTTTACGCTTACCCCTACCTTCAGCGTTTGCCCCACTCATGGCTATATTCCCGGCGAGCGTTCTAAATGCCCAAAATGCGATGCCGAATGCGAGGTTTATTCGCGGGTAGTAGGATATCTAAGACCGGTAAAACAGTGGAATGATGGCAAAAAAGAAGAATTCAAGCAGAGAAAGACATTTAAGATAAATAAATGAAAATTGGCGGCTTTCAGAAATTTTCTCTGATAGAATATCCTGGAAAGATTTGTGCAGTCATTTTTACTCAGGGGTGTAATTATCGCTGTGGCTACTGCCACAATCCCGAGCTTGTAGAACCTCAACTCTTTACAAAACCCATTCCGGAGAAAGAAATCCTTTCCTTTTTAGAAAAACGCAAAGGGAAATTAGAGGCGGTAGAAATAACCGGTGGCGAACCCACGCTTCAGCCCGATTTGCTTGAGGTTCTTAAAAAA
>DAOWKH010000008.1 GCA_030639955.1 Candidatus Omnitrophota bacterium
CTTAATTATGCCCAGGTAGAAGAAGACGATGACGAAGACAGCGAAGAGGGACTGGAATGCAGGAGGTAATTGAGAATATTCTTACCGAGCACGGAAAGGTAATCTGCTATGGCCGGACAAACTCCCTGATTGTTACCGACATCCCGGCAAATTTTGCCCGAATTGAAAAGACGATTAAAGAAATCGATACCCCCACACCGATGGTAATGATTGAAGCCGAAATTTTGGAGACAAAAGTAGGATTGGTAGAAGAATTGGGGGTTGATTGGTCAGCAGGGATACTCGTTACTTATACTGGCCCGGGGGAACATAAGACTAATTTCCCCTTTTCCGAGAGTTTAATTCATGCCACCGATGGATTTGCCGCCGCTACTATAACCGCTGCCAAAACCACGGCAATATTAAAGGCTTTATCCACGGATAGTCGCACCCGTTGGCTGGCAAAACCCAGGATTTGTGTCCTGAATAATGAAGAAGCGACCATTGATATTATTACCGATGCCGCCGTGGGTAAAATAACTTTCGTTGATCCAACAACAGGAACTACTACCGAGAGTATCGAGCGGATGGATATCGGGACAAAACTGAAGGTTACTCCCTCTGTTAATAAAGCCGGAGAGATTACCTTAGAGATTGAACCCGAAGAAAGTAGAGCAGCTGATTCTGCAGCGGCAATTACTGGGGCGGTAGATAAACTTACTCGTACCGCCAAAACCAAGGTGATAGTAAAAGATGGGAATACAATTATCATTGCCGGTTTGATTTCTACTAAGAAAGGAAACACTATGCACAAGGTTCCTCTTTTGGGCGGTATTCCTTTTGTCGGAAATCTGTTTAAGTATGAAAAAGAGACCGAGGACCAAACCGAATTGGTCATCTTCATCACTCCCCACATTATAAAATACTGGGAAGAGCCAACAACGACTGCTTTGCCTCGAAGAGGAATAAGCAAAGAGTTCCTGGAAATGGAAGAAGAGATTTTGCAGTTGGAACCGATAATAGTGAACTAAGGAGGAGGGTGTGCCTTTTTTTCACAAATTAGGTGAGATATTAGTTAGCGCCAATTTAATCAACCAGGAACAACTCCAGCAGGCATTAGAGGAGCAAAAGAAAAACGGCGGGCAGTTAGGAAATATATTGGTTAAATTAGGCATTGTAAAAGAAGCGAATATTGTTGAAGCCCTGGGCAAGCAGCTGAATATCCCTTATGCTTCTTTGGCCAAGGGCTTATTAAAACCCGACCCACACCAGGAATTAGATAAACTTGTTCCGGAAGAGATTACCCGTGAACACTGCTTGATTCCTCTCTCCAAACATCTTAATTCTCTGACCGTTGCCTTTGCCGACCCTTTGGATTTGGTTGTTCAGGATAATCTGCGTCGAATAACCAAGTGTGAGATAAATCCCCTGATTGCCTCGCGCAAAGATATTGAGCAGGCGCTCGATGACTTTTATGGGAAGAAGGATTTGCTCCAGGAAATAATCGCCCAAACTCACAAAGCCAGTGAAAAAGTTAAGGGAAAGGAGGAGCTGGATTTAAATGAATTGGTCAAGAAGGCCGAGGAGGCGCCGGTAATTCGTCTGGTAAATCTGCTTGTTGAACAGGCAATTAATGAACGCGCCAGCGACATTCACATTGAGCCCTTGGAAGAAGGAATGAGCATTCGTTATCGTATAGATGGCGCTTTATATAAGATTTCTCCTCCTGATGAGAGTTTACTGCCGGCAATGGTTTCGCGGGTAAAGATTCTTTCAAAATTGGATATTGCCGAAAGGCGCCTTCCCCAGGATGGCGGTTTTTCGATGACGGTCAAAGGAAGAAGGATTGATACCCGTGTCTCTACCGTGCCCACTGTTAATGGGGAGAAAGTAGTTGTCCGAATCTTAGATAAGGCAAGAATCCCTTTGGATCTGAAACAATTGGGTTTTGAGGCCGACGATTTAGAGAAATTCAGTAGCGCGATTAATCAACCCTACGGGCTTATCTTCTTAACCGGCCCTACCGGCAGTGGCAAGACCACTACTTTATATGCCGCCTTGAATCAAATTAACTCTCCCCATAAGAATCTTACTACTGTTGAGGACCCGGTTGAATATCATCTGGCGGGAATAAATCAGGTGCAGGTAAAACCGAACATTGATTTGACTTTTGCTTCGGGTTTGCGGGCGTTTCTGAGACAGGATCCTGATGTGATGATGGTCGGAGAGGTGCGCGATTTAGAGACCGCCGATGTTTGTATCCAGTCCGCCCTTACCGGCCACCTTGTTTTTAGCACTCTGCATACCAATGATGCTCCGGGGACTATTTCGCGCCTGATTGATATTGGCGTAGAGCCGTTTCTGATATCCGCCTCTCTCTTATTGGTCGTCGCCCAGCGTTTAGTTCGCCGCCTTTGCCCGGAGTGTAAAGAGAACTATGAACTTACTGCTGAAGAAAGAGAAAAACTTGGTTCTAAAAGCGAAGAGAAAATCTATCAGGCAAAGGGCTGTGAAAAGTGCCATCTTACCGGCTATAAAGGGAGGGTGGCTATTCACGAGATGATGTCCATAAACGATGAGCTGAAACAGTTGATTTCCCAGGGAAAACCCGATAATATAATCAAATCTGCGGCTATAAAAAATGAGATGATGACCCTGCAAGAAAGCGGATTTCGCAAAGTCCGCGAGGGGATGACCAGTCTTGAAGAAGTGCTGGCGGTTACGGGAACAAGATGAAATTTAGCTACACTGCGCGCAATAAAAACGGTGAACTTACCCAGGGAGTGCTGGATGCCTTTAGCGAAGATGAGGTAATTAGTAGATTACAGGCGCAGGATTTATTGGTTGTTTCGGTAAGTTCTGCCACTGACAAAGTAGTTCTTTCTAAGAAAGCAAAGCAAGGGAAGTTTCATTCAGGGGTAAAGACCGATGACCTTATTTTATTCAGCCGACAACTATCCACCCTTCTGAATGCCGGTATACCTCTCCTGCGCAGTTTAGATATTCTGAGCAAACAGGTAGAGAGCAAAAAGCTTTACAATGCTTTAGAGGCAATAAAGGCCGATATCGAAGGCGGGCTCACCTTTCACGATGCTTTGGCAAAGCATAAGAGGGTATTTTCCGACTTCTGGATTAATCTGGTGGAGACCGGTGAGGCCTCCGGTCAGCTGGCCTCTGTTCTTGAGCAGGTAGCTGATTATATCGAGTCCAGCGGGGCTTTGCAGTCAAAGATAAAATCAGCAATGGTCTATCCGGTAATTATCTCTATTGTCGCCGTAATTGCAGTTGCCGTTTTTTTGCTAAAGATTATTCCTACCTTTGCTAATATTTTTAAGGGATTTAATATTGAATTACCGGCGCTGACAAAGATGGTAATGGCCGCCAGCGATATCTTGCGGCATTATTTTCTGATGGTTGCCGGAATTGCGATTGTTTTTATTATTGTCTTTAAGAAATATATCCAAACTAAGAAAGGAAGGCGACAGATTGATGCCTTTAAGTTAAAGCTTCCTTTAGTTGGCCCTCTGTTTCAGGAGATTGCTGTTTCCCGCTTTACTTCGGGTCTAAGCACTCTAATCAAAAGTGGGGTGCCGGTCTTGCACTGTCTGAGTATAGTGAGCCGGACCAGCGGGAATAAACTCTTTGAAGAAGCGATTGGCAAGGTGCGTGAGAGTGTCCAGGAAGGCAAGACAATGGCCAGGCCATTAGAGGAAAGCGGCTTATTTCCGCCAATGGTTTCCCAGATGGTTACTGTAGGCGAAGAGAGCGGGGAATTGAGCGAGATGCTCCACAAGATTTCTGATTTTTATGAGGCACGGGTTAGTGCTTCTATAGATAGATTGACCACTGCTTTTGAGCCGATGATGCTGGTGCTGATGGGAGGGGTGGTTGGAACTTTGATTATTTCGATGTATTTGCCGATATTCAAGATGACCAAGATGGGGGGGTGATGGAAAAAGCAAAACAAAATTTTCAATTACCAATTTTCAATTAGCAATTTAAAATTTAAAACTGGTTAACGGGCTAACCGGTTAACCAAAAAATGGAGGAGAAGATGAAGAGAGTTAAGCAATGGTTGGTTCGGGGTTTCAGGGGCTTCACCCTTATCGAACTCTTGGTTGTGGTTATCATCATCGGTATATTGGCGGCTATTGCTGTTCCCCAGTATACAAAGACAATAGAGAAGGGTCAGGAAGCCGGAGCAACAACAGGATTGAGCACAATTCTAAAGGGAGAGGCAATGTATTATGCCGAAAATGATGAATATACCGAGACAATAGATGATCTCGATGTAAGAGACCCAGAGAATAACTATTGGGAGTTTAATGTTGAGGTTATAACAGGTTCAGATAATAATAGATATATTGCCTATGCTACCCGAAAAAAGGGAAAATGTAAGGACACTTGTATAGCCCAAGATTATTGCGGAACAATGGCCAAGAAAGACGCTGATGAATTACATCAAGCGGTGGAATGTTCCGAGGATGCTGCTACAGCACTTAGTGGTGCCCAAGGTGTATGTAGTGGTGGAGGTTGGTATACTTGCGTCTCAAAGTTATAATTTCAATTCTAATTCTCCCATTTCAGAAATCTTGAGGGTATCTCTTATTTCTTCTTCAAGCTGACGGGCGAATATTCCTAAATATTTTAGAATTTGATCGTATCTTTCTTTACTAAATCCCTCTTTATTCTGAAAAAGAGGGATTTTTTTTATCGTCGCAATTACCTCTGCGTCTTCTATCTTAATCCCCTCTCTTTTTGCCTTATCCAACAGAATCAGCCGCTGCCAGGCTTGTTTCTCCAAATCCAAATCCTTTCTCAGCTCATTAAACTTATCCCCATAGGTCAATATTGCCTGATGTTCGCACGCCCGTAAACTCTTATAATACTTTCCCCAGGGAATTTTCCTGCCCGAAATTACCCCGGCATATCTTTCCCCTTTTGTTCTATTAGGCACTCCCCAGAGAATAAAAGCCGGAATGATCAAGATAGCCAAAATTCCCATTACTATTCTTGCCTTTTTGCGAATTAGTTTTAGTAGCATAATCTTCATTATATCACACAGAAATCTCTTGACAAGAAAAATTTCTGTGGTATACTTATGGCATAAAGTGGAGGGAAGTGGGATGTTCTATGGTGAATACAAACATTCTTTGGATGAAAAAGGCAGATTGACTATCCCTGCCGAGTTTCGGCGATTATTTAAGAAAAATAACATCCACAAGATATTTATTACTAAAGGATTGGATTGCTGTTTATTCCTGTTTACTGAAAAGGAATGGAAAAGAGAGGAAGAAAGGTTTAAGTCGCTCTCTTTTACCAAAGAGGAGGCAAGAAGATTTAATCGCATCTATTTTTCCGGGGCGAGCGAGCTCTCCTATGATAACCAGGGGCGAATTTTAATTCCACCATACTTAAAAAATTATGCCCAGATAAAAAAAGAGGTAGTGGTCATCGGGGTTTCCAACCGCATTGAGCTCTGGTCAGAGGCAAAATGGAAGAGATTTTATGCCGA
>DAOWKH010000132.1 GCA_030639955.1 Candidatus Omnitrophota bacterium
AGTATCTATACGCACTCCTCGTCCACCGGGAGCAACCCACAGCTCGATTTTCCCCGGCGAAGGAGAGAAATTATTCTCCCAATCCTCGGCGTTAATCCTGCACTCAATCGCCCAACCTCTGATCTTTATATCCTTCTGTTGATAGGCGAGTTTTTCGCCAGCGGCAATCTTAATCTGTTCTTTTATCAAATCCAGTCCTGTTACAAACTCGGTTATTGGGTGCTCCACTTGAATACGAGTATTCATCTCCATAAAATAATAGTTGTTGTTCTTATCCAACAAAAATTCCACTGTCCCTGCTCCGCGATAATCTATGCTCTTGGCGCACTTTACAGCCAACTTTCCCATCTTTTGACGCAAACTGCTATCTATCTTCAAAGAAGGAGCTTCTTCAATCAATTTCTGATGCCTCCTCTGGATAGTGCAATCCCGTTCTCCAAGGTGAACGACATTTCCGTAATTGTCAGCGAGAATTTGAAATTCAATGTGTCGTGGTTTCTGGATATATTTCTCAATATAGACATCGGGATTACTGAAATTCGCCTCTGCCTCTGCTTGAGCGGTGGTTAAGGAATTTAACAAACTTATTTCATTGTGGGCAACTCGCATTCCTTTTCCTCCTCCACCACCGGCGGCTTTAATAATTAACGGGTAGCCAATTTTTTTGGCAATCTTCAAGGCATCATTTTTATCCTCGACTATTTTACTTCCCGGAATTACCGGAACACCTGTTTTTTCGGCATTCTCACGGGCAAGAGATTTATTGCCCATTGTCTTAATATTTTGCGGGGTTGGTCCAATGAACTTGATTTGACAGGATTCGCAGATTTCGGCAAAATGGGTATTTTCAGCCAAAAAGCCATAGCCGGGATGGATAGCATCAACATCGGTAATCTCGGCGGCACTGATTATACTGGGGATATTAAGATAACTGCTGCTACTGACTGAGTCTCCAATGCATACCGCCTCATCAGCAAATCTAACCGGCAGAGAATCTTTATCTGCCTTAGAATACACCGCCACTGTTTTAATACCTAATTCCCTGCAGGCACGAATTATCCTCAAGGCAATCTCTCCCCGATTGGCAATAAGAATTTTGTTAAACATATAGACTCCGCTTCGCTCCGCCTTGATTACAGCGATTAAAATAGATTACAGCGATTAGGAAAAGGTTTTTAATCTGTGTAATCGGTGTTAATCTGTGTAATCATCTATCAAAAATAACGGTTGGTCAAACTCTACCGCTTCTCCGTTTTTTACTAAAATTTCCTTTATTTTTCCTTTTGCCTCGGACTTGATTTCATTCATTACCTTCATTGCTTCAATAATGCAAAGGGTCTGGTCTTTTTCTATTTCATCACCCATTTCTACAAAGGGCTCGGCATCCGAAGAAGAAGCGCGATAAAATGTCCCTACGATTGGCGACTTAATTTGTTTGAATTTTTCTTCCTGTTTTAAATCTGATAAAGGTTTTTTAGAGACCTCTCGTAGACCTACTGGTTGCACTATTTTTTTTCCTTTCTTTCTCAAATGAATCTTCCAATCTCCCTTTTCAATCTCTATCTCTTCTAATTTATTCTTATTCATTAAGGCAATTACTTCTTTGATTTCTTTCAGATTCATCTCTCCCCCTGCTATAACTCCGTTATAGCTGATTACAGAGATTATAAAAGATTACAGAGATTAATGATTTAATCACCGTAATCTGCCTTTTAATCGCTGTAATCAAGACATCCTATAAAGACATTCTTTATAGGATGTCTATACCCGCGAGATATACTTTTTGCTGCGCGTATCAATCTTTATTCGCTCTCCTTTCTTAATAAACATTGGCACAGGGATTACTGCCCCAGTTTCCACCTTTGCCTTTTTATAATTTCTCTGGGCAGTATCTCCCTTAGCCGCCGGCTCTGCTTCTATCACCTCTATTTCAATAAAATTGGGAAGGTTTATATCTAAGACCTTTTTATTATGAAAAGACATTATTACCGGATTATTTTCTAAAAGCAGGTCTTTTATTTCTTCCACCTTTTCTAGAGGCAATTCAATCTCCTCAAAATTCTGCTCATCCATAAAATGATATTTATTATTGCGATAGAGGTATTGCATCCTCTTCTGTTCAACAAATATCTCTTCTACCTTTGTTTCTGGTCTTAAGGTTTTATCAATAATCGCCCCGCTATTCAGATTCTTGAGTTTTGTGCGCACAAAGGCGCCGCCTTTGCCCGGCTTGATATGCTGAAACCCAACAATAGAATAAAGCACACCTTCGTATCTAATTACCATTCCTGCTTTGAATTGATTGGGGAGAATCATTTTAATTTCTCCAAAATTGTTTCAGCGAATTTCTTTGCCGCCTGCGGACCATTTGCGGTAATAATATTGCCATCAATCTCTACATCTTTGCCAGTATAGATTGCCCCCTGCTTTATCAAATCATCCTTTACTGAAGGATAGGCGGTTACTTTTTTGCCCTTCAAGATTCCGGCTTGGGCCAAGGTATTGGGAGCAATACAAAGAGCGCAGACCAATTTCTTTTGAGCAAACATCTCTCTGGCAATTGAATGTGTCTTTTGATCATTAAAATATTCGCTTGAGCCCATTCCCCCGACAAAGATAACACAATCATAATCCTGGGGATTTATATCACTGAGCAAGATATCCACTTGGGCGGTTAAGCCATAACTCCCGTGAGCAGTGCCTGTTTTAGAAGAGGCAAGCGTTATTTTTGCTCCGGCATTCTCTAAAATCTCGTGCGGCTGTTTATACTCCTCATCGCGAAAATCCTGATGGGCAATAACCATTAAAACTTTTTTTCCTTCAAGTTTCATTTCTCTTCCTTCTAAATTTCACCGAAGGTGAATGGGTCTACTCCGCTGAACAGCTGGTGCGTTCAGCTTCGTAGCACCTCACTCTACGAAGCCAAGAGCGAAAGCATCTTGGCGAAGTAGAGTGGTGCCGGGAGTCGGACTCGAACCGACACGCCCATAAAGGACATGGGATTTTAAGTCCCAGGCGTCTACCAATTCCGCCATCCCGGCTTAACCACATTGCGGTCCAAGATGGAGGCGTGGGTCG
>DAOWKH010000063.1 GCA_030639955.1 Candidatus Omnitrophota bacterium
GCAATAATTGCTGACAGAGAGGGAAAAATCATCTCCTTTTGGGCGGCTTGGGTTACAATATCAATACAGCGGGCATAGTCGGGTTTTGCCTTTCCCTCCATCAGCCCCTTAATTTCTCTAAACTGGCGACGCACCTCCACTACTATCTTCCCGGCGGCCCTGCCTACTGCCTTCAGCAGAAGAGAGGAAAAAAAGAAGGGCAGCATCCCACCGACAAACAGTCCGGCAACCAACCGCGGATTTAGCAAACTGAGATCTATATTTCTCCCCAATATATGCACATGCTCGCGATAAGCGGCAATCAAAGCCAGAGCAGTAAGCGCGGCTGAGCCAATGGCAAATCCCTTGCCGGTAGCCGCAGTAGTATTACCTAAAGCATCCAATGCATCTGTCCTTTGGCGCACCTCTGGTGGCTGATGGGACATCTCGGCAATCCCACCGGCATTATCGGCAACCGGCCCATAGGCATCGCTGGCCAAGGTTATCCCTAATGTAGAGAGTAAACCTACTGCGGCGACCCCTACGCCGTATAGCCCTAAATTGGGATTTTCAAACCCTCCGGCAAAATAATAACTGCCTAAAATTGCACCAGCAACCGTAACTACCGGCACCAGCGTGGACATCATTCCTACCGACAGCCCGTTAATAACTACGGTTGCCGGACCGGTAAGCGCAGATTGGGAGATAGAGCGCGTCCAGGGATAACGCGAAGAGGTAAAGCATTCGGTGCTTATCCCCAAAATCAAACCGGCAATTAATCCAAAAAGCAAAGAAAAATAAACCCCCATATGCCCGGCGATATTCTTCTGGACAATAAAGAAGGTAATTACGGCAATCAATAAGGCGCTGATAAAAATCCCCCGCCGCAGACTGAACAGAAGCGCACCCTGAGTTGCTTCCTCTTTTGAGCGCACAAAGAAAGTTCCGATAACCGAGCAGATAATGCCGGCCGCAGCCATTGCCAGAGGGACAAAAACCCCGCGCAGACCCAAACCGGCGGCTACGGCTAAAGCCATTGTGGCAATGATTGCATCTACATAGGATTCATATAAATCGGCACCCATCCCGGCAACATCACCGACATTATCACCGACATTATCGGCGATTACTGCCGGGTTGCGCGGGTCATCCTCAGGGATATTCTTTTCTATTTTACCAACCAAATCTGCCCCTACATCAGCGGCCTTGGTAAAAATACCTCCGCCTACACGGGCGAACAGAGCCATCGCTGAAGCCCCCATTCCAAAGCAAAGCATTGAGTTGGTAATATTTTGAATCTTTAAAGCCTCGCCGCAGGGCTGAATATGGGTGTAATACCAGTCAAGGAGAAAATAGCCAATGGATAAATCAATCAAACCGATACCTACAACCGTCAAACCCATTACTGCCCCGCTGGAAAAGGCAATGCGCAGCCCCTTGTTCAAACTCTGTGTGCAGGCCTGGGTTGTGCGCGAAGAGGATTTGGTGGCGATAACCATCCCGATATAGCCGCACAGTCCGGAAAAAAAGCCGCCGCTTATAAAGGCAATCGGCACGAAGATTACAAAATAACCCTTTAAAGAAAGATAGAGCAGGATTAGAAAAACAACAGCGAAAAATATCCCCACGCTCTTGTATTGCCGCTTCAGAAAAGCCCGCGCCCCTCCCTGGATAGCGGCGGCAATCCCCTTCATCTCGGGCGTGCCTTCATCCTGTTTTAAAATATTCTTAACCAGATAACCTACAAACAACAATGCTAAAACTGAACTCAGGGGGATAAGGTAGAACATGCCTCCTCACTTCGTTTCACTCGCTCGTCGGAATTTACAATTTCTAATTTCTAATTTTCAATTGTATCCATTCATCGCCTTCTCTATACCTTCTTTTATAATTACTTCTATCGTCTGAACACTGCTTGCAATTGTCTCTTTGATTATTTTTCTCTCGTCTTTAGTAAATTTACCTAAAACATAATCGGTATAATTTTTAGGAGGCCTATTTTGCGTCACAATCCCTATTCTCAGGCGGGTAAACTCCTTTGTGCCTAAACAATCAATTATTGACTTTAGACCATTATGCCCACCGTCGCTTCCTTTCTGGCGAATGCGTATTTTGCCTAAAGGGAGATTCAGGTCGTCGCAAATCACCAGAATATCTTTGTTATCAATATCGTATTTATCGACAATTTTTTTGACTGCTTCTCCGCTGCAATTTACATAAGTTAACGGCTTACAGAGAACTATCTTTACCTGCCCTATTTTACGCCACCCAATATGGGCATTGAAAATCTTCTGCCTCTTCCAAACAACTCCCTTTTGTTTAGCGAACTCCTCAATAACTAAAAAACCCAGATTATGCCTTGTCCAGCGGTATCTAATTCCGGGATTGCCTAAACCGATAATAAGTTTCACTGCTTTCAGCACTGATTACACTGATTAAAAAGACAGCACTGATTACACTGATGAATTATCAGTGACATCAATGTTTATTTATCAGTGCCATCAATGTTTATTCTTTCTCTTCTTTCGTCTCTTCAACCACTTCCTCTTCTTTCTTTTCCCTGCGGATTAATTCTGGTTCTTCTTTTACCTCTTCAACTACTTCTTCTTTTACCTCTTCCTTCCTGGGAGGTGCTACAGAAATTATGGCTGTCTCAGGGTCATTGATTATCTTCACCCCTGATGGCGAACTTAAATCTCTGATATAGACAAAATCACCAATGTTAAGTCCGGAGACATCTGCCTCAAATTTCTCGGGGATATCTGTCGGCAGGCACTCTACTTCTACTTCCCATAAAAGATGCTCCAAAACCCCGCCGTCAACTTTTACTCCCGGTGCCTCTCCTTTTATGGCGACAGGTACATTCACCTTTATCTTCTCGTGCAAAGAGATATGCTTAAAATCAATATGCAAAACCGCATCACTTACCGGATGATGTTGAACTTCTTTTATAAGCACGGCCTTTTTGCCCTTTTCGGAGACTAAATTGAGTACAATGCTTTCCCGGCTTATGTCTATCTTTTTTAATTCTTTTCTGTCTAATTTAATAGCCACCGACTTCTCTCCTGCGCCATAAATTATCGCCGGGACAAACCCTTCTCCTCGCAACCTGTTTGTCCCTTGCTTACCTATCTCGTTTTCTTCTCTTGTTTGAAAATTCAATTCAATCTGTTCCATAATTTACCTCGCAAAAATTTACACAAATAACGAACTCACCGATTCTTCCTGGTGAATTCGCTTTATCGCCTCTCCCAATAAATTAGCAATTGATAAGACCTTGATATTTTTTAATTTATTTTCTGGAGGAATAGGGACAGTATCGCTGACAATAAGTTGTTTTAAGGGAATAGAGCTAATCCTTTCAACTGCCGCTCCGGATAAAATAGGATGACTGATTGCTGCATAGATGTCCCTCGCCCCTTTTTTCTTTAAGACCAAAACCGCCTCTTTTAAGGAGCCGGCTGTAGATACCATATCGTCAACAATAATTACATCTTTATCGGCAACATCACCGATTACATTCATCACTTCTGTATCTGTAGCGTTTATCCGCCTTTTATCAACAATGGCTAAGGAAACCCCCAAACGCTTGGCAAATGCCCGGGCCATCTTTATCCCTCCCACATCCGGAGAAACAACCACTCCATCGGAAAGCTTTAATCGCTTCAAATATTCAATAAACACCGGTGCGGCATAAAGGTGGTCAACAGGAATATCAAAAAAGCCCTGAATCTGGCCGGCGTGCAAATCCATTGTCAATAGGCGGTCAACCCCGGCAACGGTAATCAGATTGGCTACTAATTTTGCGGTAATTGGAACTCGCGGCTGGTCTTTGCGGTCCTGACGGGCATAGGCATAATAGGGGAGAACCGCGGTAATCCTCTTTGCCGATGCCCTCTTTAGGGCATCAATCAGAACCAATAACTCCATCAAGTTTTCATTAGGAGGAGGGCAGATAGATTGAATAACAAAGACATCCAAGCCGCGTACATTCTCATTAATCTTTACCTCCACCTCTCCCTCGCTAAAGCGGGAAACCAGAGCGTCCTTTAAAGAAATTTTTAAGTAAGCACAAATGTCTTCTGTTAATCTGCGATTGGCATTTCCGCTAAAAATGGCTAACTTATTCATTGTCACCTCTTTGAATGAAACACCTCGGAGGTGAAAGTAGTTTCATACACCTCCGAGGTGTCTCATATTAGATGGGCAGGAACTCCGGCTACGGTTGTCCCGGCGGGAACATCCCTGTTTTTAAGAATTACACTCCCTGCTCCGGTAATCGCTCCTTTTCCAATTCTCAGCGGGGCAACCAAAATTGTTCCGCTGCCAATAAAGACATTTTCTCCAATGATTGTCTGATTTTTTCTTTTACCATCGTAGTTTGCTACAACTGTACCGGCACCAATATTCACACCCTCTCCGAGCAGGCAATCGCCTAAATAACTGTGGTGTTTAATCCGACAATTGTCTCGGATTTTGCAACGCACAATCTCCACAAAATTACCAATAATTACATTATCTCCAATCAAACAATCTCCGCGAATATGGGCGAAAGGACCAATCTGGCAATTTCTGCCGATTTTAACATTTCCCTCAATAAAAGTAGAGGGGTAAATAGTCGTATCAACGCCAATCTTTACCTCCTCGCTAATATAAGTGGTTGCCGGGTCAATAACACTAATCCCTTTTTTAAAGAGCTTCTCTAAAATTCTCTTCTGCATTATCTTCTCGGCACGGGCTAATTCTTCACGGGTGTTTATCCCTAAGGTCTCATTCTCAAAAATCAAAACAGAATCTATTTTCAAATCTTGCCGGGCAAATAAAGAAATGATATCAGTAAGATAATATTCTCTTTTTTTATTGTCAGGGGTAATTTGGGATAGGGCTCTAAATAAAGGCCTAGTTTTGAATAAATAAACCCCTGAATTTACTTCCTTTATTTTTTTCTCGCCGGAAGAAACATCCCTTTCTTCTTTTATCTCTATAATCTTTTTATCCCGACGGATAATTCTACCATAACCCCGAGGAAAAGACAAATAAGCGCTGAGAAGGGTGCAAGAATTATCTTGTTTACGGGCAGCAATTAGTCTTTTTAAAGTAGCGGCAGTTATCAAAGGAGTATCGCCGGGAAGGACTAAAATATTATCTTCCTTTTTTAAGTTATTTTTTGTCTGATCCAAAGCATTGGCTGTGCCCAAAAGCTTCTTTTGCTCAATAAATTCTATACCCTCAAATAAATCGGCCACTGCCTCTTTTACCACTTCACTTTGCTGCCCAACGATTACTATAATCCGCTTTATCCCTGCTTTCTTAATTTCCTTAATAATATAATAGATTAAGGGTTTGCCACAAAGTTTATGCAAAACCTTGGGCAGGGCAGATTTCATTCTCACTCCTTTACCGGCAGCGAGAATTATGGCGGTGATGTTCTGCATTGTTTTTACTCTAATTTTTGATATTTGATTTTTGATATTTGATTTTATTATATGGTTGCCCGGCGAGGGCTCGAACCTCGACTCTCAGACCCAAATTCTGATGTGCTACCATTGCACTACCGGGCAAAAAAAACAGTCCGCAGTCTTCGGTTTACAGTTTACAGAAAAACAACAATCTACTTTTAATTTCCCTCTGTCCTCTGTAGACTGATAATTACGCTGCAGGTATAGCTTCTCCCTGGGGAATCGTTTTTTCCTTTTCGTAGGCCTCTAAAACTTTGGTTTGAATATACTTTCTAAATTCCATCGTGATCGGATGGGCAATATCGCGATGTTCCTCCTGGCGCATATTCTCATCTCCTACTCTTGGCTCAGGGATAATTTCTAACTTGGCGCCACATTGGCTGCAATATTTATTACCTATCTCATTACGAAAATTGCATTGGTAGCAAGGAACCCGTACCTTTTTGGAAGGCATCGCTACAAACAGGCCCTTGCTTCCATCAATAACCTTAATATCCCTCACTACAAAAGAGTTATCAAAGGTAACCGTGGTAAATGCCTTCAGGCGACTCTTCTCTCTCTCTCTTAAAGAAACTCTCACTTCGGTAATCTCCATTTTGCCTCCTTACTTGCTTCGCAATTCTTGCTTCGCAATTACTTCGTTGTACTCCGTTGCCTTTCTCGCCAGAGGCGAGAGCCGAAGCCCCGAAGTTTCGGGGCTGAGGATAGAAATTGGTGAAATTATTTAACGGGGCATGCAAATATAGGTTCTGCCAAACTTTCTAAAATTTTTCTCTGCTTCAATCACCCCCTTAGCTTGCTTCGCAATTCTTGCTTCGCAATTACTTCGTTGTACTTCGTTGCCTTGCTCTTCAAAAATTCCAAACACAGTAGGCCCACTTCCACTCATAGCAGATTTAACTCCCAATTTCTCAAATTCCTGCTTTATGCGGGCAATCAAAGGAAATTTTCTGATTACTATTTTTTCTAAATCGTTGTTTATCTCTAATAAACTAAGAGGTTTGGGTTGCGTCGCAAAGAAACCAAGTCCATCATAGACCTCTTTTGTAGAAACAGAAAAATTAGGAACGACTAAAAGATAACATACCTTTTGAGAACCTGCCCGCCGAAGCGCTCCGTCGCCATAGCTTTGAAGCGTCGGTGACCTTGGCGTAGGCGGGAAAGAAAAAGGGGAAATCTTATCCCCTTTTCCTTTGCATTTAGCCGTTGAAAAAGAAGAAATAAAAAAGGGGACATCGGCCCCGATTTCGCCCCCCACTTTTAACAACTCCTTTTCGTTTATTCTCAAATCCCAGAGTTTATTTAACCCTAAAAACGCGCTGGCGGCATTGCTACTTCCACCCCCTAAACCGGCGGCAACAGGAATCTTCTTTTTAATAGATATCTCTACGCCCCTCGCTAGAGAAAAATTCTTCAGCAGTAAATCAGCGGCTTGATAACATAGATTATTCTCATCAACGGGAACTCTTTTATCGGTGCAAAAAATCTTTATACCTTTTTTCCTCTCTTTTAGAATCAAAGTATCACAAAGGTCGATCTTCTGCATTACTGTTTCAATGTTGTGATAACCATCTTTTCGCTTTCCCAAAACCTTTAGATATAAATTTATCTTGGCAGGAGAAGTTAGGGTTAGTTCGGGCATAGCTCCTTCGCTGCTCTCACAATATCTTCTTTCGTCAATCCATATTCTTTCATCAATTCTGCTGGTTCGCCAGATTGCCCAAATCTGTCTTGGACGCCTATTTTTCTCAGAGGTTTTTTTGAGGGCATTTCGGCGATGGCTTCACTCACTGCCCCTCCCAATCCACCAATAACGCTATGCTCCTCGGCAGTTATAATCCCTTTTGTCTCCTTGGCACAATCAAAGATTGTCTTTTTATCAATGGGCTTAAGCGTAGACATATTCACCACCCGCGCCTCTACCCCTTCTTTTTTTAAAATCTCGGCTGCATCTAAAGCCTGCTTTACCATAATCCCACAGGCAATAATACTAATATCTTTACCTTTTCTAATTATATTTGCTTTCCCAATCTCAAAATCTTGGTTTTCTAAATCTTCTATCTTTGGTCGCCCTAGACGGATATAAACCGGGCCCAAGTGTTTAGCTGCGGCTAAAACCGCCTGTCTCGTCTGGTGACAATCAGCGGGCACAATTACGAACATCTTGGGAATTACCCGCATCAGAGCGATATCCTCTAATGCTTGATGGCTAGCTCCATCTGGCCCTACCGAAATCCCGCTATGAGTGGCTACAATCTTTACATTAAAATTATTATAGCAAATGCTATTCCTTATCTGATCCCAAGCCCTCCCGCTGGCAAAAAGGGCAAAGGTAGAGACAAAAACAATCTTGCCACAACTGGCTAAGCCAGCAGCGGTAGCCATCATATTTTGCTCAGCAACGCCCATATTAAAAAACCTTTCGGGAAACTCTCTGGCAAAAAAAGCAGTACGCGTAGAACTGGATAGGTCGGCATCCAGAACAACAATATCTTTATTTTCTCTACCCAGCTCTACTAAAGTTTCACCGTAAACATTACGTTGGTATTGCATTATTTTAATTCTTCCAATGCTTTTTTTGCTTCTTCTTCGCTGGGAACCCGGCCATGAAAATCTACTACATTCTCCATAAAAGAAACTCCTTTGCCTTTTATAGTATGGGCAATTATTATTGTTGGTCTCTCCCTTACTGTCTTAAAAATATCAAATGCATCTAAAATTTCTAAAAGATTATGTCCATCAATCTCTAAGACATTCCAGCCAAATGCCTGCCATTTTTGGACCAGCGGCTCAATACCCATTATCTTTTTGACCTCTCCATCAATCTGAAATTTATTATAATCAAGAATAGCACATAGATTATTTAATTTTAAAAAGGCGGCAGACATTGCCGCCTCCCAGATCTCCCCTTCCTGAATCTCGCCATCTCCTAATAGACAATAGACCTTGTAATCCCTTCTGTCCAATCTTCCAGCCAGAGTCATCCCTATTGCCACTGATAGCCCTTGTCCCAATGAGCCGCTGCTTACTTCTACCCCCGGAGTTCGCCTATCAGGGTGCCCCTGCAAGATACTGTTCAATCTCCTCAAATTCCACAATTCTCTTTCGGGAAAATAGCCGAGTTTTGATAATAAAGCGTAGAACAGAGGACAGGCGTGGCCCTTGGAAAAATGCACCCGGTCTCTTCCCGGCCAATTTGATTCCTGGGGACGACAGTTTAATTTCTTAAAAAATAAAACAGTCATCAAATCTGTTGCCGAAAGCGAACCGCCGGGATGCCCTGAACCAGCGCGGGCAAGCATCTGGATAATCAGACGACGCACCTCTTTTGTTTTTTCTGCTAAGTCCTTTATCTCCTGTTCGGAATAATTCATTTTACCTTTTTTAATCTTTTCTTCACATCCCTTAAATGGCCGCGGACTACCGGGTCATCGCCCATTAATTCTATCGCTCTGTTTATTTCTTTTAAACTTCTCTCGAGCATCTCCTCGGCCTTCTGCCCCTTTAATTCTAAGGATTTTTTGTAGTATACCCAACCTAAGCTATCGGCATAAGCCCCTTGCCGGGGTTCAATCTCAATCGCTTTTTTAACCAATTTTTCGGCCTCATCTAAATTTATCCCCTGCTCGGCGAACATATACCCTAAATAATTGTATGCGCTGTCATTATCTGGATTCAGAATAATTGCTTTTTTAAAATTCTCGGCTGCCTTTTCTTTCTCTCCTATTTTATCATAAACAACCCCCAGATAAAAGTAATAAATATCGTTGGCAAACTTTATCTCCGATAACTGGACGGCTAATTCAAAATTCTTCAATGCCTCGAGATAGTTCTCTATGTTGAAATAAGCCAATCCTAAAACTAAATACAATTTAGCATCTTGGGGGCGAAGTTCTACCGCCTTCTTAAAA
>DAOWKH010000099.1 GCA_030639955.1 Candidatus Omnitrophota bacterium
CTGCAGTTTCAGGTATTCTTCCACCGGCTTTGGCTCAGGAATCTTCATCGCCGAGGTTAGCTTACCGTATTCAAATTCAATTAGAGGATAAAGTCCGGTTTCTACAGCCAACTTCGCTATTTTTACCATTGACTCCGGGCCATGCCTCCAGCCCAAAGGGCAAGGAACATAGATTTGTAGATACTTGGGGCCTCTGATAGCAAGTGCCTTTTTTACCTTCTCTTTTAAATCCGGGATAAAGCCCACCGATGCCGAGGCAACATAGGGAATCTTATGGGCGGCACAGATTTCAAGCATTGGTTTTTTCGGACGAATATTACCCACAGATTCTTTCCCCGGGGGTGAAGTAGTAGTATTGGAATCAAAAGGAGTTAACCCGCTTCTTTGCACGCCTGTGTTCATATAAGCTTCATTATCATAGCAACAAAATAGGACATCCTGCCCCCTTTCCATCATCCCCGAAAGAGCTTGCAGGCCAATATCAGCCGTGCCCCCATCCCCGGCTTGAGCAATTACCCTGATATCTTTGAGTTTTCCCAGCTGCTTTAGAGCCGCCTCTACGCCCGAAGCTACTGCTGCCGAGTTTTCAAATAGAGAGTGAATCCAGGGCACTTTCCAAGCCGAATCCGGGAACTTACTGGAAAATACCTCCAGACAACCGGTGGCATTGGTAATGATAACATTCTCTCCGGCTGTATCAACTACTATTTTTGCGGCAATCTCCTGTCCGCAAGCCGGGCAAGCGGTGCTAAACTTAGAATCGAATAAACTCATCTAATAATTCCTTTTGTATGTCTATAAACTCTAAATCTTTTTGCGGTCCTTCTAATTTTATGAAGAGCTCTGCTATTGTCTCCCGGGTAATATCCCTGCCGCCCAAGCCAGCCACAAAGCCGTTAATCTTGGGTCCCTCTGTTTTATTTTGAAAAATGGCTTTGATATCAGTAAATAAAGGACCAGAGGCGCCCAAAGAAATCGCTTTCTCCACTACCCCAATATTGGGGATGCCTTTCAATGCTTGATGGATTACCTCTACGGGCAAGGGTCGATAGGTAATGAGCTTCAATACTCCCACTTTCTTGCCTTTCTCCCTTAGATTATCAACCACCTCTTTTATCGTCCCGACTAAAGAACCCTGGGCAATCAGGGCATATTGGGCGTCCTCCAAGCGGTAGCTTTCAACCAATCCTCCCGTGTCTCTGCCAAAGGTATGCTTAAAATCTTTAGCTATTTGCGGTATTAGTTTCAGAGCCCTACTTAGAGCATTCTGGATATCTACACGGGTTTCCATATAACAAGCCGGATCAGCCAAGTGTCCCATAGTGATTGGATGGGAAGGGTCTAATTTATAAGAGGTGTTGTAGGGGGGGAGAAATTGCTCTACCTTTTCTTGTTCAGGGATATCTACCGGTTCATAGCCGTGAGTGAGGATATACCCGTCCATACAGACCATCACTGGCAGCATTATCTGCTTATCTTCGGCTAATTTATAGGCCTGGATATGGAAATCTAACGCCTCCTGGTTATTTTCGGCATAGAATTGAATCCAACCGCTGTCGCGCATCGCCACTGAATCCTGATGGTCATTCCAGATATTTATCGGAGCAGAGACCGCGCGGTTGGCACAGGTCAATACCAAAGGCAGGCGCATCCCGGCAATGTTGTAGATGACCTCACCCATCAGTAGCAGGCCCTGGGAGCTGGTAGCAGTAAAAGCGCGAACGCCGGTGGCTATTGCCCCTAAGACCACAGAGGCCGCCGAGTGTTCTGATTCAACATTGACAAACTGGGAGTTGAGTTCGCCGTCGGCAACAAACTGGGCAAGATTTTCTACGATATGGGTTTGGGGAGTAATCGGGTAAGCTGAAATTACCCCTGGTTTGCAGAGTTTTATCGCCTCGGCAACCGCCCGTGAACCTTCTAAAAATTTTTTCATACTGCTTCGTATCCCTTGCGCACCGCTTCCAAGTTCTGAGCCAGAACCTCTTTTTTACCTGAGAAGTGCATTGTTATTGCCTTTAACATCGATTCTAACTTTACTTCCCCGGTTGCCCTGGCAAAAGCGCCTAAAAGAGGAGTGTTGGCAAATGGTTTTCCGATGGTTTCTAAGGCTATTTTCTCGGCAGAGATAGTGATTATTTTCTGTTTATTTAAAGCGGGAATTTCGCTATCTTGCTTAACATTTATTATTGCTATTCCTCCCTCTTTAAATCCGTCAAAGCAATCAAGATTCTTCATTAAGCTCGGATCAATTATTAGGATATAATCAGGGTGGTAGACCTGACAGTGGGCTCGGACCGGTTTATCATCAAATCTCAGAAA
>DAOWKH010000028.1 GCA_030639955.1 Candidatus Omnitrophota bacterium
GAGGTTCCTAATTGTTTAAAGGGAGCGCCGATTACCTTTATTGTTGCCTCTTTAATCTCTTTGACTTTTTTAGGGTTTACAGGGATGAAGGTGTGATGGACAAAAAACTCTTTACGCGGATAACTGGCCTGGGGATGTGTGTTCCACCAAAGATATTGACCAATGCCGATTTAGAGAGGATGGTGGATACCTCTGATGAGTGGATTACTCAACGCACCGGAATTAAAGAGAGACATTTAGTAGAAGGGCAAACACTTTCTGATTTAGTCACTGTTGCCAGCCGAGAGGCTTTGCAGGGTGCCGGTCTGAAAGGAGAGGATTTAGATTTGATTATTGTTTCCACTACTACTCCTGATATGCAATTTCCCTCTACCTCTTGTTTGGTGCAAAAAGAGCTCGCAGCAAAAAAGGCGGCTTGTTTTGATTTAGCCGCGGCTTGCACCGGTTTTATTTACGGTTTAAGTATAGCAAATCAATTTATTACTTCGGGAACTTATAAGAATATTCTGCTAATCGGAGGGGAGGTTCTTTCGTCAATTACGGACTGGCAGGACAGAAGCACCTGTGTGCTTTTTGGTGATGGAGCCGGGGCGGCTATCCTCCAGCCAACCACTGAAGAAAGAGGGGTCATCTCTACTTATTTAGCCGCTGATGGAAATTTTGCCGATTTTTTGAAGGTTTCTGCCGGCGGCTCGCGACAACCGGCAACAGTAGAAACTGTTCGCCAGGGATTGCATTTTTTAAAGATGAGAGGAAACGAGACCTTCAAGGTGGCGGTGAGGGCAATGGGAGAGGCAGCGAAACAGGCGCTTGCTTCAGTAGGTCTAAGCTATAAAGATGTAGATTGTATGATTCCGCATCAGGCGAATATTCGCATTATCAAGGCGGCGGCCAAGAATCTTGGTTTAGATAAAGATAAGGTTTTTGTTAATATAGAGAAATACGGCAATATGTCCAGCGCTTCCAGCGCTGTGGCTCTTTACGAGGCGGTCCAGCAGGGGAAGATTAAACAGGGGTCGCTGGTAGTTATGACCGCCTTTGGCAGCGGCTTCACCTCAGGGGCGTGTGTGATAAGGTGGTAGGCGACGCAGGGTTAGTCGCACGAAGCACGCAGTCAATCGCCCCAGCGAGGCGATTGCTGCTCGGTGCTCGCCCTTGCTCCTCGCCTGCGGCGAGACCATGCCCGCTCGGGTTGCGCAACGGCTTCTTAGCGACATAACCCCGCGTCTTTATGCAATAGTTATGAATATTAAAGAAAGGAGCATCGCTTTTGTTTTTCCCGGGCAGGGGGCGCAGTATGTCGGAATGGGCAGAGAGTTTTATGATAATTTTTCCTGCGCAAAAGCAGTATTTGAAAAAGCAAATGAAATTTTAAGCTTTGATTTAGCCCGGCTCTGTTTTGAGGGACCCGAAGAGGAGTTAAAAAGAACGCTTAATAGCCAGCTGGCCATCTTTAGCGTTAGCATTGCCTGTTGGGAAGTAATCAAAAAGAATTTTAATCTATCCCCGATGCTCGTAGGGGGCTTGAGTTTGGGTGAATACACCGCTTTGGCAGTTGCCCAAAGTGTTAGTTTCGAGCAGGGTCTGCTTTTAGTCCAGAAAAGGGCTCAATTTATGGAGCAGGCCTGCCAGGAAAGAGCAAGCGGGATGATCTCGGTTATTGGATTAGCGCAAGAAGAGGTGGAAGAAATTTCTCAGCAAAGCAATGCTGAAATTGCTAATCTGAATTGCCCCGGACAGGTAGTTATCTCCGCCGAATCAAAGAATATTGCAAAACTTGTAGATTTGGTCAAGCAAAGAAAAGGGAGAGCAATAGTTTTGAAAACAAACGGCGGATTTCATAGTTCTCTGATGAATTCGGCGGCGAAGAAATTAGAGAAGGAGTTAGAAAGGACCGAAATATTACCGGCAAAGATCCCTATAGTTTCTAATTTTAGTGTTGACTTGGAAACTTCCCCCGAAGAAATAAAAAAAAATTTAGTCAATCAGATAAATCATCGCACTTACTGGCAGGGCTGTGTAGAGTTGATGCTTAAAAGAGGCGTTGATATTTTCTTAGAAATTGGACCGGGTAAGGTGTTGAGCAAACTTTTGACCCGCATTGCTCCTTCAGCAAAAGGATATAATGTGGAGGATAAAAGAAGTTTAGAGAAATTAAAGGAGCAGTTATGACTACTTTTAAAATCTTAATAAGCGATACTATAAGCGAAGAGGGTTTGAAAATTTTAAAAGCAGAGAAGAAGTTAAAGGTAGCTGTAAAGACAAAGATGAGCACTCAGGAGCTGAAGGAAGAAATTAAGGAGTATGATGCTCTTATTGTGCGCAGCGGGACAAAGGTGACTGCCGAGATTATCAAGGCCGGGAAGAGATTAAAACTGATTGGGCGGGCAGGGGTAGGCTTAGACAATGTGGATGTAGAGGCGGCTACCCGCCAGGGGATTATTGTGATGAACGCTCCGGGAGGAAATACTATTTCTACCGCTGAGCATACAATAAGCCTGCTTCTTGCTCTTTCTCGCAACATTGCTCAAGCAGAGGCGTCTTTGAGAAATAATCTCTGGGAAAGAAAAAAGTATATTGGCGTAGAGGTCTTTGGAAAAACATTAGGGATTATTGGTTTGGGGAAGATTGGAACCGCTGTGAGCAAACGAGCAAAAGGTCTGGGAATGAAGGTAATTGCTTATGATCCCTTTCTCTTTTCGGAAAGAATGCTTGAATTAGGGATAGAATCAAAGGGTTTAAAAGAGGTTTTAAGACAGGCAGATTATATTACCCTGCATACTCCGCTTACAGCCGAGACCAGGCATATGCTTGGGGAAAAAGAATTTGAAATAATGAAAAAAGGGGTAAGGGTTATAAATTGTGCCCGCGGCGGGATTATCGATGAAAAAGCCCTGTTAACGGCAATCAAACAAGGGAAGGTGAAAGGAGCCGCTCTTGATGTTTTTGAAAAAGAGCCGCCCAGGGATAATCCTTTGTTAAAACTTGATTGTGTCCTTGCCACACCTCATTTAGGAGCATCTACCGAAGAGGCGCAGGTGGGGGTAGCTAAAGAGATGGCCAGCCAAGTTGCCGATGCCCTGCTTCACCGGAATGTGCGCAATGCTGTTAATTTTCCTTCTATTGATAAAGAAATCTTGCCGCTTCTCGAACCATATTTAAAACTTGCTGAAAAGATGGGTTGTCTGCAGATGCAAATATCTAAAGGAAAAGTTCGGCAGATAGAGCTCAAATACAGTGGGGAAGTAGCCAAATATAAGTTAGATCCAATTAGCCTGAGTTTTGTCAAAGGACTGCTTTCTTCCATTTTAGAGGAACCGGTGAATTATGTAAATATCCCTTTAATCGCCAGACAGCGGGGAATAAAGCTCGTAGAAACAAAATTGAGCGAACCCGAGGATTTTACTAATCTGATATCAGTAGAGGTGACAACCGATAAGGGGAAGAGTTTAGTTGCCGGCAGTTTATTAGGGAAAAAGGACATTCGTATTGTGAAGATTGATGACTATTATGTAGATGTGGTTCCCAAAGGTTATATTTTAGTAGTCTCTAACGAAGATAAACCAGGGATGATGGGGGCAATCGGGACTATCTTGGGAAAGAATAAAATTAATATTGCCAGTATGACATTAGGGAGAAGGAAACAGGGTGGGCTTGCTCTTACACTGCTGAATATTGATAATTCCATTCCTTCCAAATTAGTTAGTGAGATAAAAAATCTTGACAACATTGTGGATGCGAAGGTAGTAAAGCTATAAACGCTACACGCTTCACGCTACACGCTACAGGCTGAAAAACAGCCGAAAAAGAAAAGTAGCAAATCTCGGAGATCAATTTTCAGTGAAGGTTCAAGCACCGAATTGAAAATTAGAAATTGAAAATTCATTGAAAATTGAAAATTGAAAATTGAAAATTTGTCTTATCTTTATTTTCGGTTTAGCAATTGGCAGTTTTTTAAATGTTTGCATTTATCGTCTGCCAAAGGGGATTTTTTTTAAGGAACGGTTTTCTTTTTGCCCGGATTGTGAACAAAGAATTAGATGGTTTGACAATATTCCCTTGGTAAGTTATATCTTGCTTAAGGGGCGATGTCGCTACTGCCGGCAAAGGATTTCTTTTATCTATCCTCTTGTAGAATTGATTAGCGGGCTATCTCTCCTGTTTTTATTTATTTATTTCGGGTTAACCCCGCTTTTTTTTATCTACTCTTTCTTAATCTGCGCCCTGCTTGTGGCCACCTTTGTTGACTTTAAAGAGCGAATAGTTCCCGATGAAATAACTCTCGGCGGATTAGTTCTTGGTTTATTATTAAGTTTTATTTATCCTTCTTTGCAAGGAGTCAGTTCACATTGGACAGGATTATTTGAGTCCTTTTTAGGGGCATTAGTAGGTGGTGGCTTTTTGTATCTTACCGGAATATTGGGCAAGATTGTCTTTCGTAAAGAGAGTATGGGTGGTGGAGATGTAAAATTATTAGCAATGGTTGGGGCGTTTTTGGGCTGGAAAATGGTCTTGCTTACCTTTTTTATCTCACCCTTTTTTGGAGCGGCGGTGGGGATAGTGTTGAAATTAAAGAAAAAAGTAGAAACAATTCCCTATGCCCCTTTTCTCTCGCTGGGCTCGGTTATTTCTTTAATCTGGGGAAGGGAAATATTGATTTGGTTAGGGTTTTAAAGACAAAAATAATACTTTCTGATTTAGATAGAGCTTTTGCGTTTGGCACATACAGGATTTTTCCATTTCTCGCTCTCGTGGTTTTTTCTTAACGCTAAAATCTGCGTCTCGGCAGGCAAAAATCAAACTCGCCCGCCTCTGTCCCGAAACGGTTCGGGACATCAATGGTCTCAAACATGATTTTTGTATTTCCTGCCTCGACTTGATTTTAGTCGGAGACCTTCGGCTAAAAAAACCAATGTTCGCTCAAAACGCAAAAATCCTGCTCTGATGTCTTTTGTACTTGTCTGTTCTTTAAAATATGATGAAGTTAGTTGATGATAGGAGAGAAATCTTAGAAAAAGGACACTCGTCTATTAAGTGTTAGCTATAAAAACAATGAATGATCAAGAACTTATAAAGTTGATAGAAAAACTTAAAAATACGATGGTTTCAGTATCGACTGGCGGCCAGCGCATACAAGATGCCAATTTCGAATATAAAAAAACATATGGTGAAGTTGACATCGAGCTTAGAAATTGCAGACTTAAAAACCCAAATCCATATCCAGATCTTTGGGAATGGTATGGTCGTTGGAGCAGCGGTGATTTACCATCATATCAATCCCGAAGGCAATTTCTTGCAGAAATGTTTAACTCAATACTGCAAGAATTGAGAAATAGAGTAGCTGGAAAACAACCAAGTATCCTTCAAGAGCCAACTGGATGGCCAAGAGTTGATCGAACAATTGGAGAAATACGCAATCGTTTATCATCAGCAACAACAGAAGAGCAATACCAAGCAATTGGCCTCTTATGTCGGGATGCCTTAATTTCGCTTGCACAATGTGTATACGATCCCAAAAAACACCCAAACATGGATGACACACAACCCAGTAAAACAGATGCAAAAAGAATGCTTGAAAATTATATTTCAAGTACTTTAGCCGGTAGCTCAAACGAAGCATCACGAAAACACACCAAAGCTGCGTACGATCTTGCAAATGATCTTCAACATAGAAGAACCGCAAATTTTAGACAGGCTGCGCTATGCACTGAAGCTACCTCATCTATTATCAATGTTATTGCAATTATTTCTGGGAGGCGCGATCCAGAATAAAATCAAAAGCTAACAAATCAATGCACCTGACTGTTACCCGCCGCCTTTCGGCGTTGGCTACCAACAGGCGAGCTTTAATGTTAGGTTAAAAAAATTATGGAAAGAAAAAATAAAATAGACATAAAAAAAGGCATAATTGGGTTGTTTGACATTCTAGGCTATTCCCGTTTTCTTGAGAAAAACTCAGCAGAAAAGGCTGCTAAAATTATTGTTGATAATATTCTGACAATTGATACAAATGTCATCAATCAATATAGAGGTTTGTTTTTACATATGCCTGAGGAAGATTTAATAAAGACAATACTTAAAAAAATTGAATGGTTAATTTTTTCAGATACTATTTTACTAACATTGCCCTATGAAGACACCGACAAAAAAGATATTAAAGATATTTGTTGGTCTCTATTTTGCGGGGTTACAGGTAGGCTATTTGCACATTTATTCTTAACTGGTTTGCCTATTAGGGGTGCAATTACTTATGGAGAATTTTTTGTTAGCCAAAATTGCTTTGCGGGAAAAGAAATTGTTGAGGCTTATCAGCTGGAGCAACAACTTGATCTTTCAGCAGTTATATTCTCAGAAAAAAGCATTAAAGAATTACAAAAAATTGATGCGTTTGGTGCGGATGGTTTAACAAAAAATCAAGTGTTTGAGTATTGCATGCCTTTGAAAACTGAATCAAAAGATTGTTTTGCATTGAGAGTCCCTGTTAGACCATTGGAACTTAATCCTGCAACAGATCTTAGACAGAAAATATTGGAAAGTTTTTGGGGGTATCGTAAGGATGTTGATAAAAAAGTTTATAGTAAAATAGATAATACAGAGCGTTATTTTAGACGGGTTATAATGATAGCCAAAGAAAAATCTAAAACCTAACAAGCCAATTCAGTGGACTGTTACCCGCCGCCTTTCGGAGTCGGCTACCAACAGACGAGTTTAAATGTTAGAAATAAAATAAAGAGGAGGAGATAATGGGTTTCCTTGAAGCACTCAGTGGAAGAAAAAAGGTGTTGTCGTTTGGAATCATCTTTGATGATAACAATAAGGTTAATGTAAATGTTAATAAAAATGTTTCAATGATACCGACTCCTGACTATATACGACTATGGGCTTGTTATGAAGCAAAAATCATTTATAACTTAAGCTACCCCAACAATGTAAGTGCAAATATGGCTGTGGGATCAATAGCAAAAATTGTAGAAACCGATATAAATGAAAATACCAATTGTTTTCAAAAAGCTAATTTAGACGATGTAATTCAGTATACTCCCAATATATCAAAAGGAAATGTCAAATTTACAGGAGAATTTTATGCGAAAGGATCACTGGAACGAACCATAAAAACATGGTTTCCTTTGCGTGGCACAGAACAACAAATTGTATATTCTGGTTTAGCCCTTATGCAATATGCAATTTCTATGACTCGTAATGACAAAGAATGCATAGATGTTTTTACAAAAACTGCCAGAAACATGCTTAAACTTTATGAATCTGGAATGGGTGTCAGCATTGCTTCAGTAGTGCAAGTACCTACGCAAGCATATATGCAAGCAATAGGAGTTGCAGAATAAAAATAAAAAATCTCTAACAACTCAATCCGTTGAGCTCAAACGTTAGAGCAGAAATAATTAATTCTTACTTTCGTCCTTGACGATTTTCTTACTTTATGGTATATTTATATTAGGACAGGTATAAATTGGGGCAACTTCTCTATCGCCCCTATAATGAAGTGGAGGTGATGAAAGATGACAATTGCAATGACAGCAAAACATCAGATAACCATTCCCAAAAAGATAACCGATGTCTTGAGGTTAAAAAAAGGGGCTATATTTGACATTGTGGTATCGAGGGATAAGATTGAACTTATTCCTCTTGAGACAAAAAAAAAGATGTTTAGTGATAAGGAATATAAAAAATTAGAAATGCTTTCGATAAGAGAAAAAGGTACAGAGAAACGAGTTACAAAGAAATTTATCAACAATTTAAAAAAGGAGAAGTGCTAATTTATGTCTCTAAAGCTTTACTATAGACCCTCTTTTAATAGGACTCTTAAGCATCTTGGATACGGACAAAGAAAAATTGTGGGATCGATATTAGAGGCTGTGGGTGTTTATTACTCAAGTGGATGTAGTCTTTTGGAAGCGCAAAAGGTAGCCCCACGATTTTTTTATAAACAGCTAGATAAACCTTATTATGAAGCTGGAGTAGAAAGGAATATGCGCGTTGTAATAAGAAGAGAAGGTGAAAAGTGTATAGCAATAATAGCGGGGGATCATAATCAAATAAAACGATTTTTAGCTAGAGTATGAAGGAAGCGAAACTTCCTTCAGGAAGTTTCGCCTTGTCAAAAGAGAGGTTTTATTATGCAATATTTAACCGCTGGAGAATCGCACGGCAGGTGCTTGCTCGCAATTTTAGAGGGAATTCCTTCGGGTTTGAAGATTGATGAGTCCTTTATTAACAGCGAGTTACAACGCCGCCAAAAGGGATATGGGCGGGGCGGAAGGATGGAGATTGAAGCAGATAAAGCGGAAATTTTAAGCGGCTTAAAGAACAAGATAACCATTGGCAGCCCGCTTGGTTTTAAAATTGAGAACAAAGATTTTACTATTGATTCTCTAAAAGAAATTACTGTTCCCCGCCCCGGGCATAGTGATTTAGCCGGGGCAATAAAGTATAACCAGGGAATTAGAGAGGTTTCCGAAAGGGCAAGTGCGCGCGAGACGGCTATTAGAGTAACAGTAGGAGCGGTTTGTAAACTCCTTTTAAAGGAGTTTAATATTGAAATTCTAAGTTGGACTTTGAGTATTGGGAAGATAAAGATTAAATTTTCTCCTCAACTTTCTGACCTAACTTCATCGAGAAAGATTTTGTTAGATTCCGCTTTAAATTGTCCTGACACCGAAGCCGAAGAATTGATGCTCACTGAATTAGATAAAGCAATTCAAGAGGGAAATAGTTTAGGGGGAATTGTGGAGATAGTAGCCACAAATCTTCCCATTGGCTTGGGAAGCTATGTGGACTATAGAAAAAGATTGGATGGCCGTCTGGCGCAGGCGATAATGTCCATTCCTTCGGTAAAAGGGGTAGGGATTGGTTTGGGGTTTAAAGCTACACAATGTTTTGGTTCAGAGGTGCAGGACGAGATATTTTACAATTCGGGAGAAAAAAAGTTTTATCGCCAGACAAATAATGCCGGCGGACTGGAAGGGGGAATGACAAACGGCGAGCCTCTTGTTCTGAGATTTGGTTTAAAGCCAATTCCTACTTTAAGGAGCCCCTTGAAGAGCGTGGATATTATTTCTAAAAAGGAGGCAGGGGCAACAGTAGAAAGAGCAGATACCTGTATTGTGCCGGCGGCTGGTGTGGTTGGAGAGGCAGTAGTTGCTTTTGAGCTCGCCAAGGCAATGCAGGAAAAATTCGGCGGAGATAGTTTGGAAGAAATGAAGAGGAATTACGAAAACTGCTGTAAAGAAGTAAAGAAGTTTTGAAAAGAATTTTTGCATTTCTCTCTCTCGTGATTTTTTCTTAACGCTAAAATCTGCGTCTCGGCAGGCAAAAATCAAACTCGCCCGCCTCTGTCCCGAAATGGTTCGGGACATCAACGGTCTCAAACATGATTTTTGTATTTCCTGCCTTAACTTAATTTTAGCTAAAAAAACCAATGTTCGCTCAAAACGCAAAAATCCTTTTTTAAATTTACACCTTAGAATTTATTTAATTAGGAGTTAAAGTGAACATCATCTTAGTTGGTTTTATGGGCACGGGGAAGACTGTAGTTGGTAAAAAGTTAGCCGAGATTTTAAAAACAAAATTTATTGATGTTGACGATTTAATTGAACAAAAAGAAGGCAAAAAGATAAGCAGAATTTTTAAGGAGAACGGAGAAAGCTATTTTCGAAATTGTGAATATAAGATAATTAGAAAGGTATCACGGTTTGACAACTGTGTTATTGCCCCCGGTGGCGGGGCAATCTTGGAATTGGAGAATGTGCTCAATCTAAAGAAAAATGGAATAATTGTCTGTCTGACTGCCTCCCACGAGATTATCTATAAGCGAGTGGAGAAAAATAAAGCTCGGCCGTTATTAAAGGTGGATAAACCGTTAGAAAGGATAAGAGAGCTTTTAAAAATAAGAGAGTCGCATTATAAGCAAGCAGATATTTTTGTGGATACCTCTGAGTTAACAATAGAAGAGGTGGGGATTAAAGTCTTAAAAGAGGTGGTTAAGTTTAGAAAGCCTGAGCAACAAACCCCAAGCCCCAATGTTATTATTTCTTGTTTGGGATTTAAAGAATTGGGATTTGATTGAGCATTGGGATTTGGGCATTGGGATTTAAAGAATATTATGCCCCAATTTCCCCTATCGGTAGTAATAATTACTAAAAACGAAGAAGAGAATATTCGCGAATGTCTGGAGAGTGTAAAATGGGCAGATGAAATTGTCGTTGTTGATGACGGAAGCACAGATAAAACAAGAGAGATTGCTCGAGAATGGACAGAGAAGATTATTATTAAAAAGATGGAAAATGAAGGACGTCATCGCAACTGGGCTTATGCCCAGGCGAAAAACGAATGGGTTCTGAGTTTAGATGCTGACGAAAGAATAACAAAAGAATTAAAAGAAGAAATTTGCCAGAGATTGAAGCAAGATAATGAATTCTCTGCCTTCAC
>DAOWKH010000071.1 GCA_030639955.1 Candidatus Omnitrophota bacterium
CTCTGATTGCCTCATCAATATCATAAGTTATTCTTACTCCCATCTTTTCTATCTTTAACGGCATCAATGTAGAGGGTCCACAAACAGTTATTTCGGCTCCCAATTTCTTCAAGCCGTAGATATTCGAGCGGGCTACCCGGCTATGGGCAATGTCGCCAATAATAGAAACCTTCATCCCTTCTATCTTCCCCTTTTTTTCACGGATAGTGAATAAATCAAGCAATGCCTGTGTAGGGTGTTCGTGACAGCCATCGCCGGCATTTATTACCCCGGCCGCGATCCGAGAGGCAAGTTGATAAGAGATACCAGCCGAGGAATCTCTGATTACTACTAAATCAACATTCATCGCCTCAATATTTTTCACGCTATCCAATAAACTTTCTCCCTTTAAAACACTGCTGGTAGAAGAAGAAAGCGAGATAGTATCGGCGCTTAATCTCTTTGCCGCTAATTCAAAAGAGAGTTTTGTTCTCGTGCTGGGCTCAAAAAACAGCAGGGCTATTGTCTTTCCGCGCAAGGCCGGCACCTTCTTGACCTCTCGCTGGGAGATTTCTTTAAAAGATTGAGCATTATCCAAAATCAGCTCAATCTCTTCCTTGGCTAAATCCGCTAAACCTAATAAATCCTTTCTTTCCCACTGCTTCATATTTTATTTACCCTGTTAAATCCGCCTATGGCGGAGCGGCAAAGCCGCTATTTAACAGGGTGAACCCCCACCTCATCCACTCCATCTACTTCTTTCAATTTCACCTCTACTGTTTCCGACAAAGAAGTAGGGATGTTCTTGCCCACATAGTCAGGGCGGATGGGCAACTCCCGATGTCCGCGGTCAATCAGAACAGCTAATTCTATCTTTTCCGGCCGCCCAAAGTCAATTATCGCATCCAAAGCCGCCCGCACCGTTCTGCCGGTGAACAAAACATCGTCTACAAGAATAATTCTCTTCCCACTGACATCAAAATTAATCTCTGTTTTCTTTACTATGGGTTGCGGAGAAATATCACTTAAATCATCGCGATAAAGTGTAATATCTAAAAACCCAATCTCAACATCTCTATGAATCTTTTGTTCAATCTCTTTGGCAATACGCCGAGCTAAATATGCCCCGCGGTTATAAATACCAATAATAGAGAGATTATCTTTGCGGTTCTTTTCTAAAATCTCACAACTCATCCGTCTAATTGCCCGCTCAATCTCTTTTTCGTCCATATAAAAAAATAGCCCTTGACTCCGCAAATCTGGAACCAACGGCTATAAAGATTTTCTTATTAGATAAATTTCTCATTTTCTCCTTTATCAGTCTCACCGGACTAATTTAAAAGGAACAACTGAATGCTGTGGTTATTATACCACTCTAAAATTTCTTGTCAAGTAATTTCTAACAGAGCTTTGATTTTTTAATTTTCTGACTAAATTAATCTAAAGCAGAAAGGTTGGTGGGGTTTCCTCTCAGCCGAAAAGCCAGACAGGAATAAAGAATACCTCCGCATTTTTATATTTTATTTTATCCAATCTATTCTTGTTAAGAATAAAGGCTCTTTTAGGCCTGTAGGTATCAAAGAAATAAATAATATTCCTGGGTATGGATGAGTCTTTAAATTCCTGATATTTCACCTCTAAGGGGACAATTCCTTCCTGCTCCAAAATAAAGTCTATTTCGTTGCCCGACTTTGTGCGCCAGAATCTTATTTCATCAAAAATGCTCAATCTATCCTCCAGAATCGTAAAGACATAGTTTTCTATCAACTCTCCAATATCAGTTCTAATATCAGGTCGGTTAAAATTATTTATAATAGAATTGCGCAGGCCAATGTCTCTAAAATAATATTTAGGCATTTTGACCAGTTCCTTTTGTCTATTTTTATAAAATGGCTTCAAGGATTTTATAACAAATGTGTTCTCTAAAATGAATAAATATCGCTCAAGGGTAAGATATGCTATCCTTAAATCTTTAGTAAGCGAATGATGATTAAACAAACCGCCAATCTGAACTGCCAGCGCCTTAACAAGATTATTAAAGGCATTCGGGTTTTCAATATCAAATAATTGGTTTATATCCTTTCTTACATATGTATTATAGATTTCAGAAAGCATACTCTTTTTAACGCTCTCTTTGCTCTCTAAGGTAATTGCCGGGTATCCGCCGAAGGCAAGGTACTCTTCAAAAAGGATATGATATTTCCTGTCCAGAATAGAAGGATCGATTATTTTGATTTTACCTTCCAGGAGATGGCTCAAGGTATACTTACTAAGAAAATCAGCTAACTTTTCTTCATCCTTAAACAGCAGAAATTCGTTAAAGGTTAAGGTAGGAATCTCAAAAACAACCTTTCTACCCACAAGAGAATCTTTGAATTTTTTTCGGATCTCAAGGCTGGATGAACCTGAAGAAATAATTTTAATATTAGGATGGTGGTCTACGATTAATTTTATGAAATTAGAAGGATTATCTAAATATTGGATTTCGTCTAAGAATACATAGACCCTTTTTTCTAAATCTGCGCCTTTGGATTCAAGATGTTCCAAGAAAGCATTCACTCCCTTATTCAGGATATTAAGCATTTCAAAATCTTCCAAATCATAATAAAAGATGTTATTGACTGGTTTATTTCTTTTAACCAGTTCCTGTATCAACAAATATAAAATACTGCTCTTACCTACCTGCCGAGCGCCCAACAGAATTATCGCCTCTTTCTTATCTATCCACTCTAATATCAGTTTAATCTTTTCTCGATTAAATAATCGGAAGTTATTTATGCTCCTAATATCCATTTATCCCGCCCTTTTCTCCAAAAGGGCGGGATTATCCCGCCCTTTTGGCCTATTCAAAACTGTTTTTCAGTCGTTTCTTCAAGTGTCCAATTGCGCTTCCATGATGTTTTAACTTATATTCACGATTTATTGCATCTTTTTTATCTGCATACGCCTCATAATAAACGAGCCTGAAGGGTGCATAAAACCTGGTAGATTGCACCTTTCCAGTGTTATGTGCAGCAAATCTTTTCTTTAAATCAGGCGCACTTCCTACATAAATAAAATTATGATTTATACTCTTCAAAACATACACATAGTACATAATTTTTTCTCCAAAAGGGCGGGATTATCCTCCATCCTTCTGTATAATTTAACCTCACTAAATATATCATATTAGTTAAAAATAGTCAAGTAGTATTTTACAGGTAATTATAAGATTAATCTAAAGCAGAAAGGCTGGTGGGGTTTCCTATAGGAAGGATAAATTTACTTACACCTACGGGGTGTTAAGGGTTTAAAAGATAAATATCACCTGCGGCCTTTGCCCCCCTTCTTCACCCCCTGCACTCGTGGTCGGAGGAGTGGAGGCGTATTTGCGGACGAAAATTGTGTCTGTGTA
>DAOWKH010000127.1 GCA_030639955.1 Candidatus Omnitrophota bacterium
AAGAACCTTTAAACCAGTTAAATGGGTATTAGCCGTATCCAAGGACTCCCAGCTTAATAAAGTCGAGGATTTAGAAGGCAAAAGGATTTCTACGGAGTTAGTAAATATTACCGAGAAATACCTAACTAAAAATAGGGTAAAAGCAGAGGTGGAATTTTCCTGGGGGGCAACTGAGGTAAAACCGCCCCTGCTTGCCGATGCTATTGTGGAAGCCACCGAGACCGGCGAAAGTTTACGGGCAAACAATCTGCGCATCATTGATGTCATTTTGGAAAGCACGCCGCGATTGATTGTCAATAAAAACGCTTACCAAGATGAATGGAAGAAAAAGAAGATAGAAAATATTGCTTTGCTTTTAGAGGGGGCAATATCTGCGATACAGAAAGTGGGTTTAAAGATGAATGTTTCCGAGAGTTGTCTATCCAAGATTCTTCAGCTCTTGCCGGCACTCAGAAAACCCACTGTTTCTTCGCTTAGCGATAAAGGATGGTTTGCTATTGATAGCGTGGTAGAAGAAAAGGTAGTCCGCGAGCTCATTCCCAGGTTAAAACAAAACGGCGCCGAAGGGATAATCGAGTATCCGTTGAATAAAGTAATCGCCTGAAAATGCAGTCAATTAGAGATATAAATATAGAAAACAAACGGGTTTTGGTGAGGGTGGACTTCAATGTTCCCTTGGACGGGGAGCAGAATATTACTGATGATAAAAGAATTCGCGCTGTTCTTCCCACGATTAATTATTTATTAGAGAAAAAGGCAAAGATTATCTTGATGAGTCATCTGGGACGTCCCGCCCCAAACTCCAGACAGAAATACAGTTTAAGACCTGTTGCTTTGAGGTTGGAGGAGTTATCAGGGCGAAAAATTAAATTCTTAAATGATTGCATCGGTCCTCAAGTAGAATCAGCAGTAGAAAGTATGCAGGCAGAGGATATTATTCTATTAGAGAATTTGAGATTTCATTCGCAAGAAAAAGAGAACGCTGAAGAGTTTAGTCAGCAGTTGGCAAATTTAGGCGAGGTATTTATCCAGGACGCCTTTGGGGCGGTTCATCGGGCGCATTCCTCAACCGTCGGGGTTGCTCAATTTCTGCCATCAGCAGCTGGATTTTTGTTAGAAAAAGAAATTAATTTCTTTTCTCAGATTTTAAGCGAACCACAAAAACCATTTGTAGCCATTTTAGGCGGAGCAAAGGTTTCGGATAAGATTGGTGTAATTGAAAACCTACTTTCCAGAGTAGATAATATTCTAATCGGCGGGGGAATGGCATACACCTTTTTAAAGGCGCAAGGATTGAATATCGGCAGTTCAAAATTAGAACAGGATAAGCTCGGGATTGCCGGCCAACTCTTGGAAAAGGCCAAAGACAAAATAGTTCTTCCTTCCGACCATCTTATTGCCGATAAGATTGATGTTTCGGCCAATGTCAGGACGGTAGAAAAAGAAATTCCCGAGGGCTGGCTGGGCGTGGATATTGGTCGGCAAACCATCGCCCAATTCAAACAGATATTGAAAGAGGCAAAGACGATTGTCTGGAATGGGCCATTAGGGATTTTTGAGATTGATTCCTTTGCCCATGGGACAAAGGAGATTGCCGAATTTATCAGCGATTTAGATTGTTTGAAGGTAATCGGTGGCGGCGATACTGCCGCAGCAATAGCCAAATTTAGTTTAGAGGATAAGATGAGCCATATTTCTACCGGTGGCGGGGCATCACTGGAATATCTTGAAGGTAAAGAACTGCCGGGGATTGTGGCCCTTAAAGAGATTGCTGAAAAATCCAGCAATCTCTGATTACAACGATTAAAAAACCGATTACACAGATTAAACTTTGTGTTGAAAATCGCTGTAATCTTTCTTAAATCTGTGTAATCAAAGTCGCTGAAGTATTTTTTCAGCGGCTTTTTAAAGATGCGTAAGCCGATAATTGCCGGAAATTGGAAGATGCACAAGACGACCTTAGAGGCAATAAACTTAGTCAATGCCTTAAAAAGGGAACTCTATAATCTGGAGAATGTTGATATTGTTGTTTGCCCACCGTTTACCCTTTTAAATGAAATCAGCGAAATAATCCAGGAATCTAATATTGGGTTAGGCGGACAAGACCTTTTCTGGGAAGGAGAAGGAGCATTTACCGGCGAGGTCTCGGCAAAGATGCTCAAGGATGTTGGCTGCAGCTATGTAATTATCGGGCATTCAGAACGCCGCAAATACTTTGGCGAGACAGATGAGACAGTAAATAAGAAGCTCAGAGCGGCTTTAAAAGAGGAACTAATTCCCATTGTTTGCATTGGGGAAAGTTTAGAACAAAGAGAGGAAGGGAAAACCTTTGATATAGTGAAAGAACAAATTGTCCAGGGTTTTAAAGACTTAAGCGCAGAGGAGATTTTAAAGGTAATTATTGCCTATGAGCCCATCTGGGCGATTGGCACCGGCAGGACAGCTACTCCCGAGCAGGCCGAGGAGGTGCACAGATTTATTCGTCAGCAGATAAGCGAAATTTATAATGAAGAAATTGCTTCTCTGATTCGCATCCAATATGGCGGCAGTGTAAAAGTGGAAAATATAGAAGAGTTAATAAAGCAAGAGGACATTGACGGCGCTCTTGTCGGCGGCGCTAGTTTAGAAGCAGATTCTTTCGTAGAGATAGTAAAGAGGGTAAATCAATGACTATATTTTTGATTGTTGTTCACATTTTTGTTTGTCTGTTTTTAATCTCGGTAATCCTTTTGCAAGCCGGGAAAGGGCAGGGTCTATCTAATATCTTTGGCGGTGGGGCGCAAGAGGTATTTGGGGCGAAGACGCCTATCTTTTTGGCCAAGGCCACCGCAGTTTGCGCCGTTCTTTTTTTGGTAACCTCTTTATTTTTAGCAGTTATCTCTATGCATCAGCGGAAGTCATTGATGGAAGAGATAGAAACAGAAAAGAAGGTTCAGGTTGAGCAGACGATCCCAATGGATGAAGCAGATAAGGAATGACCCCTCTCCCACTGCTCTGCACACAACTCTACAATGCGGTATCCTTCGCTAAAGCTACGGAGGGTCATTCCCCGAAGCTTAAAACAATGGTTTTCTAAACTGGCGAAGGGGAATGAGATTTTTTTAACCCTTTCTCTTTTTACCTCTTTATTCCTCCTTTTATTTTACCCACCTTCTCTTTATGCCCAACAAAATCAACAAGATAGGGTTGGCTGTTATGGCGATACAATTGTAGTGGGTTCAATCGGTGAGCCGATAACCCTGGTGCCCATTCTGGCCGCAGACAGCGCCTCCCAACAGATTGTGGGATTAGTTTTTAATGGTCTGGTAAAATACGATAAAGACATCAATCTGATAGGAGATTTAGCCGAGAAATGGGAAATCTCTGATGATGGCCTTGAGCTCACTTTTTATCTACGCAAAGGAGTTAAATGGCAAGACGAGGTTTTGTTCAAGGCAAGAGATGTTCTGTTCACTTATCAGGAACTGATCGGCCCTCAGACAAAGACACCCTATAGTGGAGATTTTAAAAAGGTAAAGGACTTTAGCATAATTGACGATTACACCATTAAAATAAGCTATGCCGAGCCCTTTGCCCCGGCTTTAGCCAGCTGGGGGATGCCGATTATGCCGGCGCATCTGCTGAATAGCGAAGAGGATTTTAAAAAATTTAGCCGTCAGCCAATTGGCACTGGTCCCTATAAGTTTATCCAATGGGAGACCGGCAGCAGGATTGTTTTAGAGGCGTATGATGATTACTGGGAGGGCCGACCCTATATTGACAGATATATCTACTGCATAATTCCCGACCAATCTACCCTGTTTCTGGAATTAAGAAACCGCGGTTTGGACTATATCGGTTTAACCCCTTTGCAATATCAGCGTCAGACAGAGACCGAATTCTTCAGCCGAAATTTTCGCAAGTATAAATACCCCAGTTTCGGCTATACCTATATCGGTTGGAATCTGAACAATCCCAAGTTTAAGGATAAAAGGGTGAGGCAGGCGATAAATTATGCCATTGATAAAGCAGAGCTCATCAAGGGTGTTCTTTTGGGCTTGGGCAAGGTCTGCAGTGGTCCATTTGTCCCCAATTCCTGGGCCTATGATCCCGAGGTCAAACCTGCTGCCTATAATCCCCAAAAAGCAGAAGAATTGTTAGCTGTCGCTGGCTGGAATGAAAAAAATAAAGCCGGATTTTTGGTGAAAGACAACCAACAGTTTGAATTTACTTTATTAACCAACCAGGGCAATGAGGGACGGCGAAAGTGTGCCGAGATTATCCAGCAGAGATTGAAGGAGGTAGGCATAAAGGTAAATATAAAGATAGTAGAGTGGGGGTGTTTTCTGGATATTATCGATAAACGCAGATTTGAAGCCGTGCTTTTGGGCTGGGGACTCTCCCGCGACCCTGACTGTTATGATATCTTTCATTCTTCCAAGACCAGACCCAAGGAGTTTAACTTTGTTTCTTATAAAAATGAAAAGGTAGATAAACTTTTGGAGCAGGGAAGAAGGGTTTTTTCTGTTGGCGAAAGAAAGAGATTTTATCATCAGATTCATCGCTTGATTTATGCCGACCAGCCCTACACCTTTCTCTATGTCCCCGATGCTTTGCCCATAATTAATGCCCGCTTCCGTGGCATTGAACCGAGTGTCAACGGCATTGGTTATAACTTTATTAAATGGTGGGTGGCGGAGGAGGAACAGAGATACAAATTACAGGAATGACTAATTGACCTAATTAACCTAATGTCTAATAAAATCCCAAGCTCCAATGACCAATGACCAATCAAATCCCAATGCTTAAAATCCCAAACATAAAAGAAAATAATTGGGGTTTGGGATTTAGGGCTTGGTTGGGCATTGGGGTTTGGTCATTGGGATTTATTTAGAGTAATTAGAAACTCTACGATGTTATTATATTTCTTTAAACGGCTTTTTAATTTAGTTCCCCTTTTATTGGGGATTACGATTATTAGTTTTGCGGTAATCCATCTTGCTCCGGGAAGACCGGCTTATCTCAAAGAAATGGACCCGCGGATATCTCTGGAAGCCCAGGAGCGGTTGATGAAGCTTTATGATTTGGATAAGCCGCTTTTAAAACAGTATCTAAATTGGCTAAAAAGGGTTGTTAGATTAGATTTTGGCAATTCCTTTGTCGATGGGCGAAAGGTTATTGTGCGGCTCAGAGAAAGGTTGCCGATTACCTTGTTGATAAATATCCTGGCAATGGGTTTGATTATTGGCATTGCTCTTCCCGTTGGAATAATCTCGGCCTTAAAGCCGGGCGGGCTATTTGATAAATGGACTACCTTTTTTGTCTTCCTGGGATTTTCCCTGCCTGCTTTTTGGCTCGCTTTATTGCTGATGCTTCTTTTGGGGATAAAACTGAACTGGTTGCCTATTTCAGGGCTCAGGTCTTTTGATCATCATCAGCTTTCTTTCTGGGGAAGGAATTTAGACCTGCTTAAGCATTTGATTCTGCCGGTTTCAGTAGCCGCTTTTGGCGGATTGGCCGGGTTTTCGCGTTATGTGCGCGGGAATATGATTGGTGTTTTGAAACAGGATTATATCAGGGCGGCTTATGCCCAGGGAATAGACAAAAAGAGAGTTGTCTATAAATACGCCTTAAAGAATGCCCTCTTGCCTCTGATTACTATCCTCGGTCTGTCTATCCCCGGCTTGATTGGCGGGAGCATTATCTTTGAATCCATATTTGCTATTCCGGGGATGGGGCGTCTGCTCTATAATTCTACAATGGCACGCGATTATCCGGTGATAATGGGGGGGTTGGTGATTGGGGCAGTGCTTACGCTCTTGGGGAATCTGCTTGCGGATTTATGCTATGCCTGGGCCGACCCGAGAATAAGATATGAATAAACTCATCCTTTTCGGAATTTCCATAATTGCTGTTTTAGTTTTATTAGCCGTCTTTGCTCCTTTTATTTCTCCTTACAATCCCCAAGCGATTGATGTTGAGAATATTCTTTCTCCGCCAAATAGAGTGCATATCTTGGGCACGGATAGTTTAGGAAGGGATTTGTTCAGCCGAATGCTCTATGGTACCCGGGTCTCTTTAGAGGTAGGGTTGGTGGCAGTAAGTGTTTCCCTGATTATCGGAGTTCTGCTTGGCTCTCTGGCTGGCTATTGGGGCGGCAGAGTCGATAATTTGATAATGCGTTTTGTAGATATAATGCTCTGTTTCCCTACCTTTTTCTTACTTCTGGCGATGGTTGCTTTTCTGAGAGCGACGATATTTAATATTATGCTCATAATTGGGTTGACCAGTTGGATGGGGATAGCTCGTTTGGTGCGCGCAGAGGTCTTGAGCATAAAGGAAAAAGATTTTGTGCGTTACGCAAAAGCAATGGGAGCGGGTAATTTTAAGATAATTAGCCGGCATATCTTGCCCAATGCCCTGCCGCCGGTCTTGGTAGCGGCAGTCCTGGGAATGGGAGGAGCGATTTTAACCGAATCGGCGTTGAGTTTTTTGGGCCTGGGGGTGCAACCACCCACAGCGAGTTGGGGGAATATCCTGATGGAAGGGAAAGCAGTGATTGACATTGGCTGGTGGCTAACCCTTTTTCCGGGTATGGCAATCCTGGTCACGGTTTTGGGGTATAATTTGTTAGGAGAAGGATTGAGGAAATGATTATCTTAGATGTTAAGAATCTAAAGGTCTATTTCTCGCGCGGGAAAAAGCTCATCAAAGCCGTAGATGGAGTTAGCTTTTCTATCAAGCAGGGAGAGACCTTGGGTCTGGCCGGTGAATCCGGCTCGGGCAAGACAGTTACGGCTTTGTCTCTGACTAAGTTAATCTCAGAAGCGAAATTTCTTGGCGGAGAAGTGGTTTTTAAACAAAAGGATATTTTAGCACTGGCTTCTTCCCAATTACAGAAAATCAGGGGCAAAGAGATTGCCTATATCTTTCAAAATCCGGCCTCTTCTTTGAATCCGGTATTCAGAATCGGCAGTCAGATGGTGGAAATAATTATGATGCACCAGAACAAGAGCAAGAAAGAAGCAAAGTCCTGTGCTCTTAAGATGCTCCAGAGAGTAGGTATCCCCGATGTCCAAAAAAACTTTGAGAGCTATCCCCACCAGCTTTCCGGGGGAATGAATCAGCGGGTAATGATTGCTATGGCTCTTTCCTGCCAGCCCTCTCTTTTGATTGCTGATGAACCGACCACGAATTTAGACCTGACTACCCAAGCCCAGATTTTAGAACTCTTGCAGAAGATTAAGCATGAACAGAACCTCTCGCTTTTATTTATTACCCATAATTTAGAAATTTTAAAACGGCTGGTGGATAGGTTAGCGATTATGTATGCCGCCCAGATTGTAGAGTTCGGCGAAAATTTGTTTGAACACCCATTGCACCCTTATACCCAGGCATTACTTTCTGCCCAACCCGGCTTTGAAGGCAGAAGCCAGATTCTAAAGGGAGAAGTGCCCTCGCCGTTTGATTTCCCCGCCGGCTGTCGTTTTCATCCCCGTTGTCCGTTTAAAAAAGCAATCTGCGAACAGGAAGAACCACTGATGCAGGAAAGAGAAAAAGGGCATTTTGTGGCTTGCCATGTTGCGGAAAATGTGGTAAAATAAGCACAAATGCAAGCTTTAACTATTACAGAGAAAATTCTATTAGCCCATAGTAATAAAAAAGAGATTTATCCTGGCGAATTTATCTTAGCCGACATTGACTTCTGCCTGGGCAATGATATCACCGCTCCTCTGGCAATCAAAGAGTTTGAAAAACTGCCTGCTGCAAAGAGAAGGGTTTTTGATAATAAAAAAATAGCCCTAATTCCTGACCATTTTACGCCGAATAAAGACATAAAAAGTGCTGAGCAATGCAAATTGTTGCGCGAGTTTGCTAAGAAATACGAGATAGAGAATTATTTTGAAGTAGGCAGGATGGGGATTGAGCACGCCTTGCTTCCGGAATTGGGTTTAGTTAGACCCGGAGATTTGGTAATCGGAGCTGATTCGCACACCTGCACCTATGGAGCCCTGGGGGCATTTTCTACCGGCGTAGGCAGCACCGATTTGGCTTTTGCCTTCGCCAGCGGTAAATGCTGGCTCAAGGTTCCTCAGACAATCAAGTTTATCTACTATGGCAGATTGAACAAATGGGTGAGCGGCAAGGATATTATTCTGCATACCATTGGCGATGCGGGAGTAAGCGGTTGTTTGTATAAGTCAATGGAGTTTAGCGGAGAGGTGATTGAAAAATTAGGGATGGATGACCGTTTTACTATCTGCAATATGGCTATTGAGGCCGGGGCAAAGAACGGGATAATCGAGGCGGATGAGATTACGCTTGACTATGTCAAGCAAGTCCACAGTCCACAGTCCACAGTCCACAGAAAAAGAAAACTGTCAACTGTCAACTGTCAACTGTCAACTGACTTAAAGTCCGATAAGAATGCCGAATACTGCGAGATAAAAGAATATGACCTCAGCAAATTAAAACCGTTGGTAGCTTGTCCGGATTTGCCCAGCAATGTCAAGCCGGCCGAGGAATTAGAAAATGTGCGCATTGACCAGGTAGTAATCGGTTCTTGCACCAACGGACGGCTCTCGGATTTGCGGATTGCGGCTGAGATTTTAAAAGGCAAAGAGGTGCATTCGGATGTTCGTTTGATTATTATCCCAGCTACCCAGAATATTTATTTACAGGGATTAAGAGAAGGATTGATTGAAATCTTTATTGAGGCAAAAGCAGTGGTCTCTACGCCTACTTGCGGACCCTGTTTGGGTGGGCATATGGGGATTTTGGCAAAGGGCGAGAGAGCAATTTCTACTACTAACCGCAATTTTAAAGGGCGAATGGGCGATCCCGAAAGCGAGGTTTTTTTGGCCAGCCCGGCAGTAGCCGCGGCCAGTGCAATCAAAGGAAAAATTAGTGTGCCGGAAGACATACTATAAAAATTAGTATGTCTGATTACAACGATTAGAAAACAGATTACAGAGATTAGAGAATGAAAATTGATAATTTAATCGCTGTAATCTGAAATAATCACAGTAATCAGATATAATCGAAGATTATATCAGGAGAGTAATGGTTTGCGATATCTGTCATAAGAATATAGCCAGTGTGCATATTACCGAGATAGTCAACGATAAGATGGTAGAACTGCATCTTTGCGAGCAGTGCGCCCAGCAAAAGGGGATAGGGCTGCCCGAGGATTTTCCCTTAGCCAATTTTTTGGCTGGCTTAACCGATTTTGAATTACCCAAGGTTAAGAAAGTAGAGTTGCGCTGTCCCAATTGTGGTATGAGTTATGAGGACTTTAGGAAGATTGGCCGCTTGGGCTGCAGTCAATGTTATCAAACCTTTAAACAAAATTTAGCCCCTTTGCTAAAAAGGATTCAGGGAGCAGAGCAGCATATTGGTAAATTTCCCCATTATGCCGATAAGACCATAAAAGGAGAAATAGAAATCAAAGGATTGCAAAGAAAATTAAACAAAGCAATTCAGGAAGAGAACTTTGAAGAAGCCGCAAAAATAAGGGATAAAATAAGGGAGATGAAGAAATAAAAATGACCCTGAATAATCTTCTTTCACAAAGTAGTGAATGGCTGAGAGGAACCGGGGCGGATTCGCAGATTGTAATCAGCAGTAGAATTCGTCTGGCGAGAAATCTGAGCGATTTTTCCTTTCCCCAGTGGGCCGATAAAAAAGAGAGAAAAGAAGCCCTTTCTTTGATGAGAGGTGTTCTTTTTAAAATTAAATATTTAAAGAACGGCCTTTTTGCCGAGCTAGATGGATTAGATGTTCTGGATAAACAATTTTTATTAGAGAGGCATTTGATTAGCCGAGAACAGACCAGAGGCAGAAATTGCAAAGCAGTAGTCATTAGCGAGAAAGAGATTATCAGCGTAATGCTCAATGAGGAAGACCATTTGCGAATTCAGGTGCTCCAATCGGGCTTTAATCTGAGCGATGCCTGGCGGCTGATTAATGAATTAGACGAACAGTTAGAGCAGAAATTAAACTATGCCTTTAGCCCGCAGTGGGGTTATCTGACCGCCTGTCCGACAAATGTAGGCACTGGGTTGCGTGCTTCTCTGATGCTCCATCTGCCGGCGCTGGTGATGAGTAAGCAGATAGGAAATATTCTTCAGACCCTTTCCAAATTAGGGATTGTTGCTCGTGGGCTTTATGGTGAGGGGACAGAGGCGAGCGGGAACTTTTTTCAATTCTCCAATCAGCTTACTTTAGGGAGGAGTGAAGAGGATATTATCGATAATCTGGAAAGAGTGGTGCGCCAGATTGTTAATTACGAAGAGGAGAGGAGAAAGCTGCTTTTGAAACAAAAGCGGGAGATTCTCTACAATCAAATCTGGCGGGCTTATGGGGTGTTAAAAAACTCTTATTTTATCAACAGCGGGGAGACAATGAACCTGCTCTCAATGGTGCGTTTAGGGGCAGATTTGAGCATCTTAAAAGATGTAGAGTTGAGAAAGGTGAATGAGCTCTTCCTGCTAACCCAGCCGGCGCATCTGCAGAAGATAGAAGGAAAGAAACTAAATGCCTATCAAAGGGATGTTAAGAGGGCAGAACTTATTCGGGAGAGACTAAAATAAAGTAGCGAGTAGAAGGAAAGAAAAGATGGAGATAATTGCTTACAATGAGAACAATCTGAAAAAGATTTCTTCACTTCTAATTTATCCTGTTGATGAGAAGATAAGCAGAGTAGTGCGAAGAGTAATCAAGGATGTGGGCAATAATGGCGATAAGGCCTTATTGAGATGGACAAAGCAGTTTGATAAGGTTAATCTTTCGCGCAAAAGAATAAGGGTTAGCGAGGGAGATATAAACAGGGCTTATCAGCGCATAGATTGCGGATTTATTCCTTTATTGCGTTCAGCGATAAACAATGTACGTGAGTTTTATAAAAAAGAAAAGAAAAGGTCTTTTAAGACAAAAAAAGACGGCGTTGTTTTAGGGAGGATTGAACATCCTATAAATCGGGTGGGGATTTATATTCCCGGCGGCAGTGCCCCTTTGATTTCTACGGTGTATATGTCAGTAATCCCGGCAAAGCTTGCCGGGGTAGCAGAAATTGCTCTTGTCTCTCCTCCTGGTGAACACAAGGAAATTGATGCCCATATTTTAGTGGTCGCAAATCTCCTGGAGATAAAAGAGATTTATCGGGTGGGTGGAGCGCAGGCAATTGCCGCTTTAGCCTTTGGCACGCAGACGATTAAAAAAGTAGATAAGATTATTGGTCCGGGGAATGCTTATGTTCAGGAGGCAAAAAGACAGGTTTTTGGATTTGCTGATATTGATATGCTTGCCGGACCCAGTGAGGTGATGATTGTAGCTGATAAGAGCGCTCCCCCCTCTTTTGTAGCCGCCGACCTCCTTGCTCAACAGGAGCATAAAGAAGGAGAAGGGATATTAGTGACTACTTCCCAAAAACTCGCTGAGAAAGTAAGCAAAGAGCTGGAGAAAGGATGGATAATTTTAGTAGAAAATATTGAGCAGGCCGCTGAGGTGGTTAATCTACTTGCCCCTGAGCATCTTGAGGTTATGCTCACTAAAGCAAGCAAATTTATTCCCTTGATAAAGAATGCTGGGGCGATATTTGTGGGTAGATATTCGCCGGTAGGTGTAGGGGATTATTTTGCCGGGCCAAGCCATATCCTGCCTACCCAGGGAACAGCCCGTTTTTATTCTTGTTTAGGGATTGATAGCTTTATGAAGAGTTCGCATTATATCTCTTATTCCCAAAAGGGATTGGAAAAGGCGAGAAAGGTCATCAGCAAATTAGCCGAAATAGAAGGGATGAGCAGGCATAAAGAATCAGTAGAAGTAAGGTTTATTCAAGGTGAGAAGGCAAAGGGGAAAGGTTCACCCTGTTAAATAATTTCACCGAAGGTGAAATTCCGCCATAGGCGGATTTAACAGGGTAAAGGTGAGGTTTAAATGAACCAGAGAATAACCGAGAGAAATCGCAGAACCAAAGAGACAAATATTAAATTAACACTAAATTTAGATGGACAAGGAAAGGCAAACATAGATACAAAAATCCCTTTTTTAGACCATATGTTAGAACTGTTTACTTATTGGGGTCTGCTTGATTTAGAGATTGAAGCAGAGGGTGACCTAAATGTTGATATTCATCACACAAACGAGGATATCGGGATTTGTTTAGGTGAGGCATTTAAAGAGGCATTAGGAGATAAAAAGGGGATAAAGAGGATTGGTTTTGCGGCAGTGCCGATGGATGAGTCCTTGGCGACGGTAGTTTTAGATATTAGCGGAAGACCTTCATTGGAATTTCATCAGGTTGGTGGCTATTTAGATGCCAAAGCAAAAGAAGGGTATGCTCTAAGAAATGGAGAGCATTTTCTAAAATCTTTTTGCGATAGAAGTGGTATAAATATGCGTATAAAAATAGAATACGGTGAAGATTTACATCATATGCTTGAGGCTGTATTTAAGGCATTAGGGATTGCTTTGGATAAAGCAACTCAGATTGATCCACGGCGTCAAGGCGTTCCTTCTACAAAAGGGAAAATATAGAGAGGGCATTTAGCTCAGTTGGTTAGAGCGCTACGTTCACATCGTAGAAGTCAGAGGTTCGAGTCCTCTAATGCCCACCAAATTTTCTTCGAAAATTTGGTGAAATTTGATCCTGATCCGCCAGAGGCGGAGAAGGACCTAAACAAAAAGGGAAAATTGGATCTAAAACAGCAAATCAACATATTAGTTAAACTGCAAGCACTGGATAGCCAGATTTATGAGTTGAATGCTGAAAGAAAAAAGATTCCCGAGGAGTTAAATTTACTAAAACAGAAATACAAAGAAAAAGAGGAAGGAGTTAAGCAAACCGAGCAAGAAGTAAAGAATAAACAATTAGAGATTAAGAAAATGGAAGGGGATTTGAAGAGTAAAGAGGAGGTAATCAAAAAACATCAGAGACAGTTATATCAAATAAAGACGAATAAAGAGTATACTTCTTTAGAGGCAGAAATTAAAAATCTAAAAGCCGATGTTTCTTCATTAGAAGACAAAGTAATCGGCTGTCTGGATGAAGTTGAGCAGATGAGCAAGACATTTTTGCAGCATAAGGAAAATTTAAACAAAGAAGAGCAGAAGCTCAAGCAAGAAGAAGAGCTGGCAAACAGACGCTGTCAGGAAATTGAGCAGCAGATAAAGGACTTAAATAAAAAGAAAGAGCCGTTTGTTTCTGCTATCGAATCTTTATTTCTTTCCCAGTATGAAAGGATTTTGGTTAAAAAAGAGGGAGAAGCAATGTCAGCGGTGAAAAATGGTGCCTGCGGAGAGTGCCGTTTTATGCTCACTCCCCAGGTTATTGAAGAAATAAAGATGGGTAAAGAATTGATATTTTGCAGCAGTTGCTCGCGGATACTTTATATGAAGCAATAAAAAATTCTAAATCCTAAATCCTAAACTCTAAACAAATCCAAAACTCAAAATACAAAATTCTAAACAAAAGAAAAGCGAAAGAAAAGTTTTGAACATTTGAATTTTGGATTTAGAATTTGTTTAGGATTTAGAGTTTAGTGTTTAGAATTTATCCACAGGGGGGATTTATGGGAATGTGGGTTGGACAGGGCAGAAAAGCCCGCCGCTGTTATGGCTTTGATGAAATCTCTCTGGTCCCCGGGGCAGTTACTATTAATCCTGAAGAGGTAGATATTTCTTGGGAAATTGACGGAAAGAGATATGCTGTTCCGATAATCGCTGCGGCAATGGATGGTGTGGTTGATGTCAGGTTTGCTATTGAGATGGGCAAATTAGGTGGCTTGGCGGTTTTGAATTTAGAGGGAATCCAGACAAGATATGAGCGTCCCGAAGAAGTGTTAGAGAAGATTGCCAGGGCCTCTTCAGAGCAGGCTACTGAATTAGTTCAGAATATTTATTTAGAGCCGATTAAAGAAAGATTAATTAGCCAAAGAGTTAAGGAGATAAAAAAGGCCGGTGCACCGGCAGTAGTGAGCTCTATTCCCCAGCGGGCAGAGCGATTTGGCAAGCTCGCTGAAGAAGCCGGAGCGGATATATTTGTGGTTCAGGCGACGGTTACTACGGTACGTCATATTTCTTCCCAATACAAGACCCTTGATTTCTCCAAATTCTGTAAGCAGATGAGAATTCCGGTGATTATCGGAAACTGCGTTACCTATAAAACTACTTTAGAATTATTAGATACAGGGGCAAGCGGACTCCTAATCGGGATTGGGCCGGGAGCGGCCTGCACAACCCGCGGTGTTTTGGGGATTGGTGTGCCTCAGGTCACAGCTATCTGTGATTGCGCCGCAGCGCGTGATTTTTATTATAAAGAGAAAGGAAAGTATATTCCGATTATTGCCGACGGTGGGATGGTGCGTGGCGGAGATATCTGTAAGGCCTTTGCCTGTGGGGCAGATGCGGTGATGGTCGGTTCATCTTTTGCCCGGGCAAAAGAGGCGCCGGGCAGAGGTTATCATTGGGGAATGGCAACTCCCAATGTTAATCTGCCACGAGGAACACGTATTCATCTGGGCACAACCGGCACACTTAAAGAAATTCTTTTTGGTCCAGCTAAATTGGATGACGGCTC
>DAOWKH010000052.1 GCA_030639955.1 Candidatus Omnitrophota bacterium
AAAGAATTTTTAAACAGGATAGAAAAATTATTCTCCGATTTTATCTCAGAGAGTAAAAGTGATATCTCGGAAAGGGTGAAGGATTTATTAAAATGCTGGCGAAATGAGATATTACTGATAAATAACAAAAAATATAAATTGCCTCATTTTGTCAATATTAGAGTGCAATCTCTTCAAACCTTAATAGCTCAAGAGAAGGATAAATATTGGGTAGGAGAGATTGAAAAAAGAAAGGTTAGCCCAAAGGTAATTGAGGAATTTATGGAAAAATGCAAAAAAATTAATCATAAATATAGAATTGCCCGCAGGTTTTTAATCGCTTTAAAAGAGGTAGAAATAGATGCGAAGATTTTAGCAAAAGAGGAAAAAATATGGATTTTGGGACTAAAAGAGCTAAATTTCTTATTGGATTTTTATGGTAGGCCTAAGTTGGTGATTGGCTAAATAATTGAAACTTATCCGCCTACGCTAAAGCTTCGGCGGATTCAATGCACAGACGGACTTCGTCCTACAATTTACATCACTTACGTTCTGTAAATTGTCTGTTTATTGAAAATGGATAAAAAGAAGATAAGAGAATTGGAAAAAGCACTCAGATATCGTTTTCGCCGTAAATATCTACTTGTTCAGGCCTTAACGCATAAATCATCGATAGAAGGCGGGCCTCGGGCGAATAGCGTAGGCGGACCTGCCCGCCGAAGCTTTAGCGTAGGCGGACCTGCCCGCCGAAGCTTTAGCGTAGGCGGACCTGCCCGCCGAAGCTTTAGCGTAGGCGGAGACAATGAAAGATTGGAATTCTTAGGAGATGCAATATTGGACTTGGCTATAAGTGATTATCTCTACCGCTCTTATCCTGAGTATCGTGAGGGAGAACTCACCAAATTTAGGTCGCATCTTGTGAATGCCTTTCGTCTGTTAAAAAAAGCACGCGAGATTAGCCTTGAAAAGTATATCATCTGGGGAGAAGAAGGGGATAGAGAGGAAAGAAGAGATTCCAGTCTCTCTGACGCCTATGAGTCAATAATTGGGGCAATTTATCTTGACAGAGGGATAAAAGCGGCCTCAAAATTTATTTATCTTCATTTCAGTAAAGAGATTAAATCGATAGAACAGGGAGAGTATGAAAAAGATTATAAATCATTTCTTCAGGAATTTAGCTTAAAGAGATTTAAAGAGATTCCGGTTTATGAACTTATTTCAGCAGAGGGCGAAGAACACCGAAAGAGATTCGAGGTAAAGGTAAGTATTGAGGGCAAGATTTACGGACAGGGTTCCGGTTTAACCATAAAGAGAGCCCAACAAATAGCGGCCCGAGCGGCTTTAAAACATTTTGGTGAAAGTCCAGAGGAAAAATTTGTTTCACAGGTTATCCACAAAAAGAAGGTTAGTGGTGTTTAAGTCATTATGCCGTAGTTGATTACATTATCGCCTGACTTTATTTTTTTGTCTCTCTATTTTACATAATATCTATTATACGACATACAAAAAGTCAAAAAAATATAGTGGAAACTTTTACTTTCTTTCAGAGAGTACTTCAGCAATTGCCTCAGCAATTTTCTCTTTTCCTACTATGCAACCATTAATCGGAGCTTTTTTTTCCGCTACTGCTTCAGCAAAGGCATCACAGCTACTAAATCCACAAACACCACAATTCACCCCTGGGAGCACTTTGCGCACCTTTCCTACCAAACTATCCGTTTTAAAACAAAATCTCCTGTGAGCATAAGCTAAAATCCAACCGGCTAAACTCCCTAAAACTGTCAGGCATAAAACAGAATAAAAAAAGGTACTCATCAGCCCTTAATCGCCTTAATAATATTCTTATTAATCTGGTGACCTGCAAACTCATTGGCAACCCGGATAGCATTTTTGATTGCCTTACCCGAAGAAGCTCCATGAGCAATAATACAAATCTTTTGCGTCCCCAATAAGGGTGCTCCCCCATATTCTGAATAGTCCAAATTTCTTTTAAAACTTCCTAAAGAAGCTCTTAACAAAAAGCTAATTGACTTCGTAAACGCATTCCTGGTTACTTCCCTTCTCAGCATTTGAGTTATTGTTTCCCCTAAGCTTTCTGCCACTTTCAGGACAATATTCCCGACAAAACCATCGCAAACTACACAATCAACCTCTCCGCTGAATATATCATGGCCTTCTATGGAACCAATAAAATTAATCCCTTGTTGCTCTTTGAGAAAATTAAATGTCTCCTTAACAAAATTGGTGCCCTTGCTCTCCTCTTCCCCAATATTGAGCAGACCAATCTTGGGGTTTACTCTGCCTAAGATTTGCTCAGAATAGACCTTAGCCATTATAGCGTATTGAAATAAATGCACGGGTTTGGGAGCAATATTCGCTCCTACATCTATCAACAAACAAGGATTTTTTAAAGTAGGAATGACTATGGCAATTCCTGCCCGCTCAATCCCCGGCAAAAGTCCTAATTTTAAAGTAGCTATCGCCACCACTGCTCCGGTATTGCCCGCACTAACTAAGGCATCGGCTTTGTCCGCTTTGATTAAGTTAACACCTACGCGAATAGAAGAATCCTTTTTTCTCTTTAAAGCCGCAACTGGGCTCTCTCCCATTTCGATAACCTCTGCGGCAGATTCAAGAGATATTCTTTCGGCAGGATAGGTATATAAAGAAAGCTCCTTTTTAACCTTCTGTTCGTCTCCTACTAAAATAACCTTTATCGGGAATTCCTTCACCGCCTGGATTACTCCTTCTACAACTGCCTGCGGTGCATTATCCCCCCCCATTGCATCTACGGCGATAATCATTTTTTACCTTTTTTTTCCTTCGTCTTTATCTCTAAGACCTGTTTATCTTTATAATACCCACATTTCGGGCAGGGTCGATGGGGCATTTTAAAAGCTGCGCATCTCGGACAAATGCCCAGAGAGGGTTTAGAAACCTTTTGCTGTCCCCTTCTTTTGTCTCTTCTCGTTTTTGAATGTCTCCTTTTTGGTAAAGCCACGGCCGCCTCCTTCACTTCCCGCCTTCGCCCTGTGGGCTTCGGCGGACAAGCGTTCAGTCGTCGGAATTTTCAATTTCTAATTTCCAATCAATTCACAATTTTAGAATTTTCAATTTCTACTTTCTACTTCTTCAGTTCCTTAATCAGCGCCGGCACAACTTCGAACAAATCCCCTACAATCCCATAAGTGGCAACTTTAAAGATAGGAGCCTCAGGGTCTTTATTGATAGCAATAATTATCTTGGAGGACTGCATTCCCACTAAATGCTGAATCTGTCCCGAGATTCCACAGGCAATATATACCTTTGGGCAAACTGTTTTTCCGGTTTGGCCTACCTGATGGGAATAAGGAATCCAGCCGCTATCTACAGTAGCCCGCGAGGCGCCCATTGCCCCCTTTAATGCTAAGGCAAGTTCCTCTATCAAGCCGAAATTCTCTTTTTTCCCTAATCCCCTCCCCCCCGAAACAATAATATCTGCTTCGGTCAACTTTACTGTTTTGTCTATCTCTTTAACTATATCTTCTATTTTAATATTGGAAACTAAAGCTCTCTGCGGTTGCGCAACGATTACCTCTCCTTTTCTTTCTTTGTCAACCTCTGCCTCGGGCAAAACCTTATGCCGCACAGTAGCCATCTGGGGACGCCGCTCAGGGCATATAATGGTCGCCATAATATTTCCCCCAAAGGCCGGTCGGGTTTGCAGCAAAATCTTCTTCTCGGGGTCAATTTCTAAACTGGTGCAGTCAGCCGTCAGCCCTGTTTTCAGGGTAGCGGCTACGCGGGGGGTTAGAGACCGCCCCACAGAGGTTGCTCCGGCAAGGATGACATCCGGTTTATATCTCCGGATTAAATCAACCAAGGCATCGCTATAGATATCGGAGCGATAATTTAAAAGCTGCTCGTTTTCTACTAAATAAACTTTATCTGCCCCTCGCTGGATCAACTCTTCGGTTCTATTACCTATCTTACTTCCTAATAAAACTGCACATAGTTCTGTCCGCAGTTTGTCGGCTAACTCTCTCCCCTTCCCTAAAAGTTCGTAAGTTACTGAATGGATATTTCCCTCTTCTTGCTCGGCAAATACCCATACCCCCTTTGCCTCTGTCGCTGAATAAGTAGAAGAAATAGAAGGTTTATCCTTAGTTAGAACAATTGCTTCAAACGGACAGACATCTACGCAAGCCCCACAAAGCGTGCAATTATCCTTTATAACCGCTAACTTACCCTTAAGCTCTATCGCCCCAAAAGGACAGGCGCTAAGGCATGCTCCACAACCCGTGCATTTATCTTCTAAAATCTTGATAGACATGGGGAGATAAGGGATTTTTGCATTCCTCGCTCAAAACGCAAAAATCTCTCTCTGATTATGTCCAAACTGAGAAAATTTACCACTTGATTGAGTTGTTAAAAGTTTATTTTGTAGCAGTTTCTTCCATACGTTCCGCGACCCAAACTTTTATGATAGATTGTCGGGGAACTCCAAGGCGCTTGGCTTCTTTGTCCAACGAATGAACCATCCAAACAGGAAAATCCACATTTATTCTCTTTTGTTCTTGTTCAGGTCTTCTAGCTTTTGAAAAATCAAGATATTTCTTAATACTCTTACCTTCATCAAACTTTTTATCAAGTTCCTTAGCTTTCATATATCTCCACCTCCTCTGGTCTAGAACGACGCACAGAGATAATTCTTATCTTTTCAGCACGATATGCGATAATTCCCGACCAACACTTTCCCAAAATTCTACCAATCACCAAAAATCTTGCCTCATCTGTCGTCCTGGCAGGAATTTCAATTAAATCAGGGTCTTCCCATAACGCTTGGGCTTCGATAAAACCAATTCCATGCTTTCTTTTATTACTTTTGCTTTTGTTTGCATCAAATTCAAAATCCATAGTATAAGTATTATACCATATAGGTATAAAAATGCAACCTAAAAATCATTTTTTGCTTCCAACATTTGAAATCAGCATGCTCTATTGCGACGAAACCACTCACAGGATCGGCCGAAGTAAGTTGTTAGATAATTAATATAAACTTTTTAGTCCTTTTTAGTTCTTAAAGTATAGATTAATAGACTACTGAGGATCAGAATAGGAATACCCCATCTAAAAATATCTTTTAATGGAAATACTAGAAATTTGCTATCCAATGTTCTTATGCCAGTTTGTAAGCTGTAATCAGCAAAAATAAAAATCAAGGAAAGTAATATGGCTACTACCCAAGCAACTATTAATTGTTTTCTGTTCATTATTTTCCTCTTTTCTCCAGAGTTTAATTGGCCCAATACATAGAGTTTACTATCGTTTTGTCTACCAGGACCAACATATAAAATTGTGTAATCTCCACTTTGTAATTTTTGATTTACAACTTCTTCTTTACTTGCCTCAACAGTCTTTATTGTGTAAATTTTTCTATTTTTCCCAACATTATATTTGGCTATCCAAATATTTACTATAATAGTTATTATTCCTACAGATATGATCAATATGCTAAATATATTCATAATCTATATTATTTACGTTTAACACAGAAATCAGCGACGCGTTAGCGTTCGCTGGATTGTGAGTTGTTAGACATATTTTTCCTCATTTTTTAAAAAATGTAATGTCAAATGTAGAGTTAGGATTTTCAAGATTACGATATGAGCTTTTAATACTAAAATTAAATTTATTTTCATGAACAAATTTTTGAAAAATTAAGCTGTTTTCAATATCTCTACCAACTTTTCTGCTATTTCCTTAGTATCTCCCTGTAGAATTTCCCCTCCCTCCCGCTGAGCAGGAAAGAAGATTTTGATCACCTGAGTAGGAGAACCCTGCAGACCAATTTTATTCTTGTCAACATCTATGTCCTTGGTTGACCATACCCTTATTTCTGCCTTTTTAGCCCTCATTTTCCCCTTTAATGAGGGTAAACGGGGTTCATTTATCTCCTTTACCACAGTGAGCAAGCAGGGCAATTTTGTCTGAATAAGCTCATACCCCTCTTCGCTCATCCGCCGGACTTTAATTCTCTCTTCTTGAAGATTAATCTCCTCAATTTTACTTACATAAGTAATTTGGGGGATATCTAAGCAAACAGACATTTCTGGCCCAACCTGAGCTGTATCCCCATCAGCGGCTTGTTTTCCGCAGATAATCAAGTCATAATCGCCTATTTTCTTAATCCCTTGGGATAAGGTATAAGAGGTGGATAGTGTATCTGCCCCGGCAAATTCCCTGCCCGAGAGCAAAATTGCCTCATCTGCTCCTAAAGAAAGCGCCTCGCGCAAAGACCTCTCTGCCTGGGGCGGACCCATACTCAAGACAATAACCTCGCCCCCTAATTTTTCCTTTAGCCGAATGCCCTCTTCTATAGCATACATATCAAAGGGATTAATAATACTCTCTACGCCCTCGCGAATCAGCGTATTTGTCTCAGGATTTATCTTTATATCGGTCGTATCCGGAACCTCTTTTATGCAAACAATTATTTTCATTTTCAATGACGCTACAATTTAGGCGACTGCAAGGAGATTAAATTGTATAGCGGAATTGAATCCGCCGAAGCTTTAGCGTAGGCGGATAAATTCAACTATGCGATTTAGCTTTGGCTTTTGCCTTGCTAAATTGCAGTTTCACCATAAACTAAAAAACAAGATTTTTGCAAATTTTTTATCTTTGGTTTAAGAGGTTCGGGTTGTGTCGCTAAGAAGCCGTTGCACAGCCCGAGCGGGCACGGTTCGAGCGAACACAGTGAACGAGAGAGCAAGGGCGAGCACCGAGCAGCAATTACCACGCTGGGGTAATTGACTGCGTGCTTCGTGTGACCAACCCGAGCCGATAAAGAATTGCAAAAATCCTGTTCATCACCTCAAACTTTCTTTTATCAAATTCGTAGCGATAATCTCTTTTTGAATCTGATTTGTTCCTTCGTAAATCTGGGTAATCTTGGCATCGCGCATAAATTTCTCAATCGGATAATCACGCATATAACCATAGCCACCAAATATTTGCACGCAATCGATGGTTATCTTCATTGCCATATCCGAGGCAAAGAGCTTGGTCATTGCCGAAACCTTGGCGATATTCTTCTCGCCGGCATCAATTGCCCGCGCGACGGCATAGATTAAAGCCCGCGCGGCTTCAATCTCGGTAGCTATATCGGCAAGCATAAATTGAATTCCCTGAAAAGAAGAGATAGGTTTGTTGAATTGAATCCGCTGGCGGGCATAGTCAACAGTCAAATCCAGTGCCCCCTGGGCAATACCTAATGCCTGGGCGGCTACGCCCGGCCTTGATTTATCAAATGTCCTCATCGCAATAATAAATCCAAATCCCTCTTTTCCCAACAGATTTTCTTTGGGGATTTTACAATCATTAAAAATCAGCTCTGAAGTAGCCGAAGCCCGAATACCCATTTTATCCTCTTTTTTGCCAAAGCTAAATCCGGGAGTTCCCTTCTCTACAATAAAGGTAGAGGCGCCGCGGCTCCCTTTAGTTTTATCGCTCATTGCCACCACAGTGTAAATATCGGCTACTTCGCCGTTAGTAATAAAGTGTTTAGTGCCATTGAGGATATAGAAATCTCCTTCTTTTTTGGCAGTAGTTTCAATCGCCCCGGCATCTGAACCGGCATTGGGTTCGGTTAAGCCAAAGGCGGCTAACTTCTTGCCACTTGCCAAATCAGGCAGGTATTTTTTCTTTTGTTCTTCATTGCCAAATAAGATTATTGGATAACTTCCCAGGGCGCTGGCAGCATAACACACAGCAATCCCGCCGCAGGCCTTGCTCAGCTCCTCGGTAGCGATAACCAACTCCAGAACTCCCCCCCCGCTACCACCGTATTTTTCCTCAATAAAAATGCCGAACAGGTCGCTCTGGGCGAGAATTTTCAAAATCTGCTCTGGAAATTCGCCGCTTTTATCCAGCTCAGCAGCAATCGGTTGAATCTTTTCCTCGGCAATCTGCCTCGCTAGTTCCTGAATCATCAACTGCTGCTCATTTAAAAAGTAGTTCATTTATACTCCTTAAAAATCAAACTCACATTATGCCCGCCAAAGCCCAGGGAATTAGAAAGAGCTATCTGGACATCTTTCTGGCGGGCAGTATTAGGCACATAATCCAGGTCGCAATCCGGGTCAGGATATTCATAATTGATAGTAGGCGGAATAATTTTCTCTTTTATTGCCAGACAACAAACAGCGGCTTCTATTCCTCCAGCTGCTCCCAAGAGGTGTCCGGTCATTGACTTAGTAGAGCTTACAGGGACTGTCCTGGCGGCATCTCCGAATACCTTTTTTATCGCCAGGGTCTCTGTTTTGTCGTTTAATAGTGTGGAGGTCCCGTGGGCATTTATATAAGAGATATCTTCGGGATTAACCCCGGCATCTTTTAGAGCTAAATCCATACATTGCGCTGCCCCCTTTCCCTCGGGATGAGGGGCAGTAACATGATAGGCATCATCAGACATCCCATAGCCGGCTAATTCGCAATGAATACGGGCGTTTCGCTTCAGAGCGTGCTCTAATTCCTCTAAAATCAAGATACCCGCTCCCTCGGCCATTACAAAACCATCCCTTTCTTTATCAAAGGGCCGGCTCGCTCTTTCTGGCTGTTGATTATAATGAGTAGAAAGAGAACGGGCGGCACAAAATCCTCCCAATGCTAAATCGGTAATCGCACTCTCTGTTCCCCCGCTGACGATAATATCGGCTTTATCTTCGCACAGAAAAGAAAGGGCGATCGCCAGGCTATGACTGGCAGAGGCACAGGCAGTAGTGATACAGAAATTTGGCCCTTGCAAGCCAAAATGAATAGCTACCTCACCGGCAGCCATATTAGTGATTAATTTAGGAATTAAAAAAGGAGAGATGCGCCTTGGTCCGCCTTCTAAAAATCTCTTATGCTGTTCTTCGACTACCCTTAAACTTCCAATCCCTGAACCAAGTAAAACGCCAATCCGTTCTAAATTCTCCTGCTCTAAGTTCAGTTGGCTGTCTTCTATTGCCTGTTGAGTAGCCGCCAGAGCAAATTGGACAAATTTTTCTTTCCTGCGGATTTCCTTAGCTGAAAGAGAGAAATTCTCGGGCTGAAAATCCTGGACCTCTCCAGCCACCTGCGAGCTAAAAAGAGAGGGGTCAATCTGACTAATCCGTTCAACCCCGCTCTTCCCCTGGCAGAGCGAATTCCAGAATTCCTGCTTAGAGTTCCCTACCGGCGAGATTATTCCAATACCGCTAATTACTACTCTTCTTTTAGACATTACAAGATTACCTCGCTTTGCTCGGTAATCTGATTACACAGATTAAACTCTGATTACAGAGATTGCTGAGAAGTTATCGGTGTAATCTTGATTTAATCGCTGTAATCATATGCCGAACGAAGTGAGGCATATTTATTTCTTATCCTTTGCCTTTTCTTCAATATATTTAACTGCATCACCCACGGTGGCCATCTTTTCGGCATCGGAATCAGGGATTTCAATGCCAAATTCCTCTTCCAGAGCCATCACCAACTCTACAGTATCCAGGGAATCAGCCCCGAGGTCATTAATAAACGAAGCATCATTTTTAAGCTCGTCCTTCCCCAAACCTAATTGCTCTCCAATAACATCTTTTACTTTTCCTTCTACTTCTGCAGTCATTTTTTCCTCCTCAATGAGACTTGCATTTTTCCAAGCCGAAGGCGCAGAAAAAATGCTTAGTCGAATTGATCCCGCCGAAGGTTGTAAAATTATCGTAGAGAATTTTACAACATCTTCACTGAGGCGGGATACATTTAGGTTAATATTGCTTCTCATTCTTGGTATAACTTCCTTAAGTTTCATTTTTCTACGCTATTCCTCCGTCTACTCTGATCACCTCCCCATTGATATAATCTGAATTTTTGCTCGCTAAAAAGAGGGCAAGATTTGCCACATCCCTCTTCTCCCCTAATCTCCTTGAGGGTATCTGATTAATTATCGCCTCCTTACTCGTCTCGGACATTTTCTCGGTCATCTCTGTTTGGATAAAACCGGGGGCGATTGCGTTTACCTGAATATTGCGACCGGCAAGCTCCTGAGCAGCGCTCTTGGTAAATCCAATTATACCTGCCTTGGAGGCAGCATAATTGGCCTGACCAACATTTCCCTTGATGCCGATAATGGAGGAGATGTTAACAATCTTTCCCTCTCT
>DAOWKH010000081.1 GCA_030639955.1 Candidatus Omnitrophota bacterium
AAAAAGGGATTTTCGGTTATTGGTATTGATACTGATAAAGAAAAAATTGAGAGAATAGAAAGCGGAAATTCTTATATCTCGGATGTTTCTTCGGCCGGATTAAGACCTTTAATAAAAAAAAGATTAAAATGCTATTCTGATTATTCTAAATTAAAACAAGCAGATATTATAATTATTGCTGTCCCCACTCCGTTGAGTAAAACCCGCAAACCGGATATTTCTTTTATTTTAAAGGTAGTTAGAAAAATCAGTAAATCCATAAACAGAGGGCAGTTGATAATTTTAGAAAGCACGACTTATCCGGGGACTACCCGCGAGGTTCTTCTGCCTTTATTAGGAAAGAGTATTGCCTTCTCTCCTGAACGAGTCGACCCCGGAAATAAAAGATACAAGACAAAAGATATTCCCAAAATTGTTGGCGGGATAAATAAAAAAAGCACTCAATTAACCAAACTTCTTTATAGTCAAATTATCAAGAAAATCATTTCTGTTTCTTCTCCGGAAATAGCCGAGATGGCCAAGATATGGGAGAATACCTTTCGAGCGGTGAATATTGGGCTTGCCAATGAAATGGCTTTGATTTGCAATAAGTTAGATATTGATGTCTGGGAGGTAATTGCCGCTGCCAAGACAAAGCCCTTTGGCTTTTTACCTTTTTATCCCGGACCCGGCTTGGGCGGACACTGTCTGCCGGTTGACCCGCTTTATTTTTCCTGGAAGGCAGGGTTAAAGGGAATAGAAACCAGATTTATCCGACTTGCCGATGAGATTAATTCGGCAATGCCAAACTATGTTGTTGAAAGAATAAAAAGGATTTTAACCGATAGGCCTTTGGGCAGAACAAAAAAAGCACTTTGCAATAGCAAGATTCTTATTTTGGGGATTACCTATAAAAAAAATATTGCCGATATTAGAGAATCGCCGGCAATTGAGATTATCAAAATTCTGCACAGAAGAAAAGCAAGGGTTTCTTACTCTGACCCCTTTATTAAAGAGGTAGAGATAGGGAATAAGATTTTTATCTCTCGTCCTTTGAGCAAAAGATTTTTATCTCAGCAGGATTGCGTGGTTATTGTTACCGACCATTCTTTAGATTATAATCTTGTTGCGCAAAACTCTTCCCATATTTTGGATACTCGAAATGTTTTGGAAAACATAAAGGGAGTAGATAGAGAGAAGGTGGAGAGGTTATAGCATGTTCAAAGTTGGAATAGGATTAAGCAAGAAGAGAGACCCTTTTCTTGCTGGCGAAGAGGCAGGCAGGAGGTGTTTAGCAGAATTAGGTGAGCAAAATCCGGATTTCTGCCTTCTTTTTTCTTCAGTGATGTTTGCCAATCTTAAGATGCTTGCCGGAATAAGGTCAATCATTGCTGATAGTCCTTTATTTGGCTTAAGTGATGCAGGTGAAATTACCTCGGATGGAAGTTATCAAAGGAGTGTAGTTGTGGCGGCAATAAAATCAGACAGTTTAAATTTTGCTGCTCATTTAGAACAGGATATTGAAATAAACCCTCGCCAAAAAGGACGAAGAATAGCGGAAATAGTCAGCCGTCGGCTTCCTAAAAAAAGGAAGAATGACGAAGTTCTGATTATATTTTCCGATGGGCTATCCGGGAGCATTACTGATCTTATTCGGGGAGCGCAGGAAATTTTGGGCACCAGTTATCCTATTTTAGGAGGAGGAGCGGGCGATAATTTTTTATTTCAAAAGACCTATCAGTATTACGACGATAGAATCTTTACTCACAGCGCATTAGGGCTTTTAATCCAGACATCGAAGATGGGATTTGGAATGCGCCATGGCTGGCGGCCATTAGGTCGGCCTTACAAAGTAACCCGGGCAAAGAAAAATGTTGTCTGGGAATTAGATGGGAAATCGGCTATTGAAGTTTACCGGAGGTATTTTGGCAAGCAGATAGAGAATTTAGAGAAAAAAGTTTTAGTAAAGATGGTCATCAATTATCCTTTGGGGATGTCAATTCCCGGAGAAAAAGAGTACTTAGTGCGCAATATTCTTGACATCCGATTAGATGGCTCGCTGGTTTTTTCCTCTGATATTCCTGAAGGAAGAGAGGTTAGGTTGATGATGAGCAATAAGGAATTGGTTATTGGGGCCGCCCGCGATGCGGCTTGGCAGGCTATTCAAGAAACATCTCCGCAGGCGAGTATAGGAATTATATTCAATTCTGCTTCTCGCTATAAACTTCTGGGGGAAAACCGAGATAGAGAAATAGAAGAGATTAAAAAAATTCTAAGCGAGATTCCTTTAATTGGTTTTTATGGCTACAGCCAACAGGCCCCTTTGAGCGGAGAGCTCAATTTAGGTCAGAGTTATTCACACAATCAGAGTGTGGTGGTTTTGGTACTGGGAGAGTAATAGAAAATCAAATATCAAAAATCAAATATCAAAAACACAAACCAAAAACATAAAAATTTTAAGCTTTTGCATTTTTAATATGTATATTTGATTTTTGGTCTTTGGTTTTTGGTTTCTGACGAGCGAAGTGAGGAAGCCGTGCCTTTAAGAATTAAAATTCTTACTTTATTCTCTTTTCTTTCTCTTTTCTTTCTCTTCTCTTTGCGTTTAGAGATGAGGTTGATTGCTTATGGTTTTCTTATTTTCTCCCTCTTTTTTCTTCTTTTCTCCGAAGAAAAAGAGAGGAAAGAAAGGAAGAGGAAAGAAGAATCTTTGGCTAAATTAGAGCATTTGTACAATGACCTTGACGAACAAGCGAAGTTGATTGTGCAAACAGATTTGAAGTTAAGCAAAGCAGAGGAGGAATTAAATAAAAGGATTAGCGGTTTATTTATTCTGCAAGATATTGGGAGGATAATCAGCAACACCAAGAATTTCTTTGACCCTTCTACTCAAAAATTTAATTTAGAGTATAGCGTAAATAAGATATCAGAAACCATTACCGGTGCATTAGTAGAGCGCCTAAAGTTTGAGAAGAGCGCCTTTTTTCTTGCCGATAAGGAGACCTATAAAATTACTTACTGCGCCGGAGAAGGGTATACTCCTCGCGAACAAGAGAGGATAAATAACGAAAAGACATTAACCTCCTTTTTGGAGGAAAAGGAGGTTAAGGAGGTCTTTACTAAGAGAAGTCCTACATTAGCAAAGGATATTTCTTCTTTCCCTTCCAAGTCAGAAGAAAAAATTGCCTCTTTTTTTAATGTTTCTTCCTTTGCTATTGTGCCCATAATCGTACAAGAAGATATCGCCGGCTCCATTTTTGTAGGCAATGGTTTATATTATGATAAAATTGATGAACAAGATTTAGAGTTCCTTTCTATCCTAACTGAGCAGACGGCAGTAGCGGTTGGTAATATTTACTTATATCAGGAAACAATTAATGCCTTAGATGCTAATCCACTTACAAAATTACCAGGTAATATCTCAATAAATGAGAGATTGAGAAACGACATTGAAAGAGAGGCTCCCTTTGCTGTGTGTTATGTGGACATAGATGAATTTAAGGCGTTCAATGACCACTATGGCTTTGAAGCAGGAGACAGGGCTATTTGCCAGACAGCAGATATTTTGGCTAATGCAGTGAAGAATAGAAACAATCCCCAAGATTTTATTGGCCATATCGGCGGCGATGATTTTATTTTAGTCACTACTCCGGATAAAATTGAGTGCCTCTGTAAGGAGATAATCAAAAATTTCGACCATTATGTTCCGTCTTTATACAGTTCCCAAGACAGAGAAAAGGGGTATATTATTAGCAAAGACCGCCAGGGCAAGATAAGAAAATTTTCCATAATGAGCATTTCCATTGCCGTAATTAGCAATGTTTATAAAAAGCTTAGTCATGTTGTCCAGATTAGCGAATTAGGTGCTGAGTTAAAAGAATATGCCAAATCTCTAAAGGGGAGTGTCTGGGTAAGGGATAAGCGCAATGGAGGGAAAAAAGAGATTTAGAAATAAACACTTGACAGATTGGATTTTTTGTTTATACTATAAAGTAGTTAGATTATAAAAGTATCCCGAAAAGCATTTTTTCATTTTAAAAAATGAGAGAAGGGGATTTTTTTGTCTCTGCGTGCCGATGTAGCTCAGTGGTAGAGCAACTGCATGGTAAGCAGTAGGTCGTCGGTTCAAGCCCGACCGTCGGCTCCAGAAAATAAAGGAGGCCCCAATGGCAAAACAAAAATTCGAACGCACCAAACCGCATATCAACATCGGCACTATTGGCCATGTTGATCACGGGAAGACAACTCTCACCAGCGCAATTACTCTCTTCTTGCACAAGAAGGGGTTAGCTGAAGTCCGTGCCTTTGACTCTATTGACAATGCCCCTGAGGAGAAAGAAAGAGGAGTTACCATAGCTCTAGCCCATGTAGAGTATCAGACCGAGAAGAGGCACTATGCCCATGTTGACTGCCCCGGGCACGCTGACTACATCAAGAATATGATCACCGGTGCCGCCCAGATGGATGGGGCAGTGCTGGTTGTCTCGGCTGCTGATGGCCCAATGCCTCAGACAAGAGAGCACATCCTGCTTGCCCGTCAGGTTGGTGTGCCCTCTATCGTAGTCTTCTTGAACAAGTGTGATGCTGTAGATGACCCTGAACTCTTAGACCTGGTAGAATTAGAACTGCGAGAGCTGTTAACCAAGTATGAGTTCCCCGGAGACAAGATTCCCTTTGTTCGCGGAAGTGCCCTGAAGGCGATGAACGAACCCGATAACCAGGAAGCAACCAAGTGCATCGAAGAACTCTTAAAGGTAATCGATGAATCCATCCCTACCCCCCAGCGCCCATTAGACAAACCCTTTTTAATGCCTATTGAGGATGTTTTCTCCATCCCCGGCAGAGGGACGGTAGGCACAGGAAGAGTAGAGAGAGGGCAGATAAAGGTAGGCGATGAAATAGAGATTGTGGGCATAAAGGATACCAAGAAGACCACTGCTACCGGCGTGGAGATGTTCAGAAAGATATTAGACAGTGGACAGGCCGGGGATAACATCGGTGTGCTGCTAAGGGGGATTGCCAAAGAGGATTTGGAAAGAGGCCAGGTATTGGCCAAACCGGGTTCAATCACCCCCCACACCAGGTTCAAGGGCTCAATCTATATCCTCAGCAAAGAAGAAGGGGGAAGACATACCTCTTTCTTCTCGGGTTATCGTCCCCAGTTCTACTTCCGCACCACCGATGTCACCGGTGTGATTACCCTGCCCAAGGATGTAGAGATGGTTATGCCCGGAGATAATGTAGAGGTAGAGGCAGAGCTGATTACCCCCATTGCTATGGAAAAGGAATTAAGATTTGCCATCCGAGAGGGTGGGCATACTGTAGGTGCTGGGGTGGTGGGTGAGGTGGTAAAGAAAAAATGAAAATTGAAGACTTGAAAATTCATTGGAAATTGAAAACTGAAAATTGAGAATTGGTTTTCCGGGGAGATGCCGGAGTGGTCAAACGGGCCGGTCTGTAAAACCGATGGCATTGCCTACGGAGGTTCAAATCCTTCTCTCCCCACCATCCGCCTAAGGCGGATGATCCTGAGCGAAGCGAAGGACCTATTATATTATGCAGGAGATAATTACTTTTGCGTGTACTGAATGTGGGAAAAGAAACTATAATTCTACCAAGAATAAAAAGAATGTGACTGCAAGGTTGCAGAGGAAAAAGTACTGTTCTTTTTGTCGGAAGCATACTTTACATAAAGAAAGGAAATAAAAACTTAATTTTCAATTTACTCCGCCGAATTGGCGGATTCAATTAATTTCTAATTCTTTAATTTTCAATTAAATACAATCAAAAATGAAAATTGAAAATTCTAAAATTGAAAATTCTAAAATTGAAAATTCAATGATAATTGAAAATTGGTAATTGAAAATTTCTTTATTGTTCTTTGACAATTGAATTAATTGTTGGGTTAAGCGACAAAGGGCTTATAGTGGATGATTTGGTATCAGAAGGCGATGAAGGACGCGGTTAGCAGCGATATGCTCTGGGGAGATGCCAACAATCTTTGATCCAGAGATTTCCGAATGGGGAAACCCCCCCGACGTAACGTCGGGGATATTTATCTGAATAAAATAGGGTAAATAGGCGAACCCGGAGAATTGAACCATCTTAGTATCCGGAGGAAAAGAAAACAATTGTGATTCCTTAAGTAGCGGCGAGCGAAAGAGGAGAAGCCTAAACCCCGACATTACGTCGGGGGGTCGTGGGACTGTAATATGGGATATGAATGGATAGTTGAACTGGCTGGAAAGTCAGGCCAAAGAAAGTGATAGCCTTGTAAGCAAAATCCTGAAGTACCCTAACAGTATCCCAAGTACTACGCGATAAGTGGAACCGCGTAGGAATTTGCCTCAACCATGAGGTAAGGCTAAATACTCTCTGATGACCGATAGTGAACTAGTACCGTGAGGGAAAACTGAAAAGAACCCCGGGAGGGGAGTGAAATAGAACCTGAAACTGTAGGCCTACAAGCGGTCGGAGCTCCGCCATTTCGCAAGAAATGGCGGGGTGACGGCGTGCCTTTTGTATAATGAACCGGCGAGTTATTGTATATAGCGAGGTTAACCCCGATAAATCGGGGGAAGCCATAGCGAAAGCGAGTCTGAATAGGGCGATAAGTTATATGCATTAGACCCGAAACTGAGTGATCTATCCATGGCCAGGTTGAACCCCGAGTAACATCGGGAGGAGGACCGAACCAGTGTAGGTTGAAAACTGCTTGGATGAGCTGTGGATAGG
>DAOWKH010000049.1 GCA_030639955.1 Candidatus Omnitrophota bacterium
AATCCTGCTAATTAGGGCATTGTGCATTGTTTTAGGGAAGCTTTTGCCTTCTTTCAAAACGCCATCAATGCGATAGCGCACTCTTGTTTTTTTCTCTAAGGGTTCGATAAGCAAATCGCTTGCTCTATTTTTTATCCCCTCAGAAATCAACAGATTTATAATTCTTATTATTGGCGTCTCATAAGCTAATTTCTCTAACTCCTGCGAATCGATCTTCTCTTCTTTCTCCTTGATTAATTCTAATTTGAGTCCCTCAATATCCTGAGCAATCTTTTCCAGCGATTCCTGCCTTGATTCCTGACAGTATTTTCTGATTGATTTCGAGAGCTCGGCAGAAGTAGTAATTACTGTTTTTAGTTCGCAATTGGTGGCTATTTTTAAATCATCAAGAACGAAGATATTTAAGGGGTCATCGGTGGCTACTGTGAGTGTCCTGCCTATTTTAGAGATAGGAATAAAACGGTAGCGCTCAACCATTTTAGAGGGAATATCTTTATTGAAAACGGCGGGATTGATTTTAATCTTACTCAGATCTAAAGGAGGGATATTCAGAACATCGCTTAAGGCAGCGAGCAATTCCTTTTGTTTCACATAGCCATTGTTTACCAAAATTTTGCTTAATTCCCCCCCTTCTCTCTTTTGAACCTCAATCGCATCCTCTAATTGCTGAGAAGTAAGAATTTTCTTTTTAATCAAGAGTTCGCTTAATTGTTGCTTGAAGGAAGACATAACTTAAAATTCCAAATCACAAATTCCTAATAAATAATTTTCAATTTACAATTTCTAATTTTCAGTTAATTTTTCCATCCTCCGTAGCAGTAGCCTGCTACTGCGGAGGACGGGCATTTAATTAATTTCCAATTGAAAATTCAATGGTAATTGAAAATTGATAATTAATCTTTGATCATTGGGGCTTGGGGTTTTCTTCTTTGGGTTTTTTTGCCTTGGCAAAGGTCAATTCCGATGCTTCTCTTCTCTCGAACCTTTCTTTAAAGGGACCATAGTAATGCTCGATTGCCTTCTTTATATCCGTAGATGTGCTTACAAAGGCCTGCACCCTGCATTTAGCAATATACTCGATATCCTCAATGGCTGACTTATTAGAAGGGTCAACCATCACCACGGTGAGTATCTCATCTATCTTATCTACCGGTACCACATAATATTGATAAGCAAGGTTTTTGGGAATGAGTCCGATAATCTGGGGCTCAATCTCACAATTGCTCAAGGGCAGATAAGGATAGCCAAATTGAGTTGCTAAAGAAGTAACGATATCCTCTTCTGTCACATATTTGAGTTTCAATAAAATTTGCCCTAATGCCCCTCCCTCTTCTTTCTGCACCTTCAGGGCTTTATTTAATTGATGCTTAGAAACAATCTTTTTCTCTAAAAGTAGTTGGCCTAAGGGCTTAGAAACAATTCGTAAAGACACCGCCACCTCCTTCACTTTCCGCCTTCGCCAAGGCTTCGACGGACAGGCGTTCAGTCGCGGAAATCCCAAATCCCAATTTCCAAATCCCAATCAAATCCCAATTCTTTAAATCCCAAACAAAAAAATAATAATCTTGGGGTTTAGGATTTAGGGCTTGGTTGGTCATTGGTCATTGGGGCTTGGGGTTTTATTTCTTATGCTGCTTTCACGCAATTTCCTCCTTCTCTCACTGCCTCTTGCATAGCTATCTCTGCTTTATTAAGCAATCCCTCTGCGCTGTTGCTATCCAAAGGGTTGCTGCTTATTCCAATGCTTATAGTTAATCCCTCTTTTATCGCATTGACATCTTCTTTTATCTTTCCTGCTATCTCAATCGCCCTCTTTTTACTCTTCTCGGGTAAGATTAAGACAAACTCCTCACCCTCAAATCTGCTAACTTTGTCAATATTGTCAGCATTTTTTTTAAGCAGCAGGGCTATATCCGGTAGAAGGCTTTCTTCTGAATACCGCTCAAATTTATCAATTTTTAAAAAAATCAGAGAGCAAGGGTGTTGAAAGGTAATCGCCCTCTCTATCTCCTCGTTGAGTCGTTCTTTTATATATTTTTGATTATACAGATTGGTAAGTTCGTCAACAATAGTCAGCTCCTCAATCTTTTCGAGATGCGCCTTGAGCTCCTGAATATTCCCTTTAATCTGAGAAGCCATTTTATTTAAGGACGCGCCTAATTCGCCAAGTTCATCTTCTCTTTCTATTTCCACCTCTTTAATATCGCCTTTGGTAATCGCCTCTGCCTGCTTGGTTATCTTTATTAGCGAATTAATGATTTGTTGAGATAATCTCCATCCAGCTAAGATTACTACTAAACCAATAACTATAATCAAAGTAATCTGTCCGATATCTCTTCCCATAATAAAAAAATAGTAAGAGATTAAATAGGCGCATATCAATAAGGGAATAACCGAGATAAGGGAAAAGATTATTGTCAATTTGTGCCGCAACCCGCGGGGACCTAAAGACATACTTTTAAAGAAATTCATTTTGTTCCTCCTTTCATTACTCGCCATAGGCGAGAGCCTGCGAAATGAGCGAAGCGAATGGAGCAGGATAGAAATTTACTCCGCAAATCTAAGTTTCATTTATACTACACAACAGCCACTTTGTCAACCCTGTTAAATAGCGGCTCTGCCGCTCCGCCGCAGGCGGATTTAACAGGGTCAATGGGATAACCTATTTTCCCTATCCACGCTCAACAGAAGCCCTATAGCACACAGGGTTGTAATCAGAGAAGAGCCGCCATAACTTATTAAAGGCAGAGGCAGACCGGTTATCGGCATTATCCCGATATTCATTCCAATATTTATAATAATATGAATTAAGAGTAGCCCGGCTATTCCTGCGGCGATTAATTTTCCACTTCTATTTTTACTCAAAGCGGCGATACGCACAGCTCTCAAAATGAGAAAAAGATAGAGCAGAATTATTAATAATCCTCCTAAAAATCCCCATTCCTCGCCAATTAGGCAAAAGATAAAATCGGTATGGTGCTCGGGCAGGAAATTCAGCTGGCTTTGGGTGCCTGACAACCAACCCTTCCCAAATAAACCGCCTGAGCCAATAGCGATTTTAGATTGAATTACCGTGTACCCTGCCCCCAAAGGGTCAAGATCGGGATTTAAAAAGACCAAAAGGCGTTTCTTTTGGTATCCTCTAAGAAGATGCCAAAAAAGTGGCAGAGACAGTAAACTACAAACAGCGATAAAAAACAGGTATTTTATTCTTGCTCCCCAAATATAAATTATTATTAGAAAAATAAAACCTAAAACAAGGGCAGTTCCTAAATCTGGTTGTTTTAAAATCAAGAGCATCGGAAGCAGAGTCAGGCATCCACAAACTGATATCTCCTTCAACTCATTCCTTTTATACTTGCCTTCGGCAAGTCCCCTATTCAAATAAAGAGAGTGAGGATAATATGCTAAATATCTGCTTAAAAGAAGAATAAGCACAACTTTAAAAAACTCAGAGGGCTGAAAAGTAAAAAACCTGAATTGAAACCATCTCTGGGCACCTAATCTGGGATCACCTATGAATAGAATCAAAACAAACAAGAACAGGCTTAAAATATATAAAATAGGAGAGGTTTCTACTAAACGGAGGTATCCTATTTTTAAAACAGCTATTAAAGCCAAAATTCCTAAGATTAACCAAATTGTCTGCTTAATTAAGTAATTTGACGGGTAAGTATAAGTAGCACTCTTTAAAAAAAATAATCCCAACACTGAAATAAGCAAAGTGATGATTATTAGAGGAATATCTAGGGTTTTTAGGAAAGAATGTTTCATTTTAATTACTCTAAATAAACCCCAAGCCCCAATGTCCAATGACCAATCAAATCCTAAACCCCAATGACCAAAGAATAACTTAATTTATTGTTTGGGATTTAGGAAATTGGGATTTGGTTGGGATTTGGGGTTTGGTCATTGGGATTTTATTTTCTTATCTCCCTCCATTTCTCAATCAACTCTCTAGCAATGTTCACCCTGCGTGTCGAAGTCCCTCCTTGCTCGATAAGAACAACAAAAACAATCTCTGGCTCTCTGAGCGGGCAAAAGCCAACTATCCAAGAATTTGCCTTCTTCCCTTCTACCTGGGCTGTGCCTGTCTTAGCCGCAATGTTTAGATTGTCTATTTTAAGACGATGGGCAGTGCCATTTTCATCTTGGACAGCTTTAACCATTCCATCCTTAACAATATTAATATTCTTCAAAGAAATATTTAATCTCTTATTTTTTTCTGTCGTCTGTCGTCTGTCGTCTGTCGTCTGTTTTA
>DAOWKH010000108.1 GCA_030639955.1 Candidatus Omnitrophota bacterium
AATTTTATTGACTTTAACCAAAATAATTTCTCCTATTTTGTGTTTTACTGTTGAGGAGATTTGGAAATATATTCCGGGGACAAAGGAAGAGAGCGTGCATCTTTGTTCCTGGCCAAAAGTCAGTAAGGAGATAGATAAAGGTCTGAAAGAAAAATGGGATAAACTCTTTGAAATTAGAAACAAGGTCTGTGAGCCGTTAGAAGAAAAGAGGGTTAAAAAGGAAATCGGCAGCTCCTTGGAGGCAAAGGTTGTTTTAAAAGTGAGGGATGAGAATTTGAGAAATCTTTTATTAGAAAGCAAAAGGGATTTACCTTCCATCTTCGTTGTTTCGCAGATAGAGATTCAAAAAGGAACAAGGGATTTAGAGATTACTATTGAGCAGGCCAAAGGTAATAAGTGCGCCCGTTGCTGGAATTATTCCGAGAGTGTGGGTAAAGATAAAAAATATCCGGATTTGTGTAAGAGGTGTGTGGAAGTGCTAAAACATCCTGCGTCAAATGGAAAGTTGTCAAATAAAAGTAATTTCCGCTAACTATGTCTTTATCCTCAGCCCCGAAGTTTCGGGGCTTCGGCTCTCGCCTATGGCGAGTAATGAAAGGAGGCAGTTATGCGTTCGGATTTGATGAAAAAAGGGATAGCAAGGGCGCCGCATCGCTCTTTGTTTAAGGCAATGGGTTATACGGATGAAGAATTAAATCGGCCGATTATCGGAGTAGTAAATTCAGCCAATGAATTAATCCCCGGGCATATCCATTTGGATAGAATTACTCAGGCGGCAAAGGATGGAGTGCGTATGGCTGGGGGTACCCCGATGGAGTTCCCGGTCATCGGGATCTGCGACGGGATTGCAATGAACCATTTGGGGATGAAGTATTCTTTGCCCTCGCGAGAGCTGATTGCCGATTCTATTGAGATAATGGCAAAGGCATATCCCTTTGATGGATTAGTTTTAGTCACTAATTGTGATAAGATTGTTCCGGGAATGTTGATGGCCGCTTTACGAATAAATATTCCGACGATAATGATTAGCGGCGGTCCAATGCTCGCCGGTTTTTTAAACGATAAAAGCATAGACCTAATTTCTGTATTTGAAGGAGTGGGAAAGTTCGCCGCTAACAAAATAAATAAAAAGAAGTTGAAAGAACTAGAGGATGAAGCCTGCCCTGGTTCGGGTTCTTGTTCTGGAATGTTCACCGCTAACTCAATGAATTGCCTGAGTGAAGCATTGGGGATGGCTCTGCCCGGCAATGGGACAATTCCGGCGGTCAGCGCCAAGAGAGTGAGATTAGCAAAGCTCGCCGGGATGAAAATAATGGAATTGTTGACAAAAAATGTAAAACCGCGCGATATTGCTACGCTTGAGGCATTTGAGAATGCTTTGGCTGTAGAAATGGCTTTGGGCAGTTCAACCAACACTGTTTTGCATCTGCCGGCAATCGCTAATGAAGCCGGGATCAATCTAACTTTAGAAATGTTTAATAAGTTCAGCAAAAAGACACCCAATCTTTGTCGCCTTTCGCCGGCCGGGAAACACCATTTAGAGGATTTAGAGCGCGCCGGCGGGGTTGCGGCAGTGATGGCAGAATTGAGTAAGAAAAGGTTGATAGATAAGAACCTAATTACGGTGAGCGGAAAAAGGGTTGGCCAGAATATAAAGAATAAAAAAATATTGGACAAAGAGGTTATCCGTCCGATAAGCAAAGCTTATAGCAGAGAAGGAGGGATCGCTATTTTGAAAGGGAATTTAGCCCTTGGTGGAGCGGTAGTAAAGCAATCAGCGGTGGATAAAGCAATGCTCAGACATAGAGGGGAAGCAAAGGTCTTTGATAGTGAAGAGAAGGCGATGAAGGCAATTATAAATAGAAGCGTTAAAAAAGGCGATGTAGTGGTTATCCGCTATGAAGGGCCCAAAGGAGGCCCGGGAATGCAGGAGATGCTTTCGCCCACTGCCGCGATTGCCGGTATCGGATTAGACAAAGATGTTGCTCTGCTCACTGATGGAAGGTTTTCCGGCGGGACACGGGGAGCGGCTATTGGACATATCTCTCCGGAAGCGGCCGAAGGGGGTCCGCTCGCAATTGTCCGGGATGGCGATATTATCGAGATTGATATTCCCAATAAAAGGTTGACTCTAAAACTTCCACCGCAAGAGATAAAGCGACGCTTGTCTAAATGGAAACGCCCGCCAGCAAAGATAAAACAAGGTTATCTCTATCGCTATGCCCAAGGGGTGAGTTCAGCGGGAGAAGGGGCAATTCTTAAAAAATAAATTTTCAATTTTCAATTTACAATTATCAATGCAAAATAAAAAAAGAAAAAGCAAATCAAGAAACATAAATAAAATTCTCTTGATTACTCTCACCAACATCGGGGATGCGGTTTTGACACTTCCAGTGGCTTTGGTCTTAAGAGAGAAATTCCCGAGTGCCCGATTGGATGCTCTGTTAGGACCACGGCCGCAACAGCTCTTTAAAAAAATTTCTTATTTTCATCAAACGATTGCTTATGATAAGAGGATTATTTTACGAGAAAAAATTAAATTAGTTTTGAAATTAAGGAAGGAAAAATATGACTTCATAGTTGATCTTCGGCACAGTCTTTTCCCTCTGTTTATCGGAGCAAAATACCACACCCCCTTGTTGTTTAGAATACCTGAACAAATCAGGCACATAAGGGATTTTCATCTCTATAAATTGAAGCTCAGCGGTGTAGAGTTTACTAATTTTTCTTCAGATAACCCTTTCGGAATCAGTCCTGATGAGAAGGAAAGGATAGACGAACTGCTCGCAGACAAAGGGGTTTGCCCAGAAGATAAACTAATTGTTTTAGCCCCGGGGGCAAAGGATAAGATTAAAAGATGGAAGGCAGAGAATTTCGCCTGGTTGTCTGATAAACTAACAGAGCAAAGAAAGGTAATTTTAGTCGGCAGCAAAGAAGATAAGAAAATTATTGATAGGATTGTTTCTTTGTTGGAAAAGGAAGTTTTACGATTAGATGGCCAGCTCGGGTTAAAAGATTTAGTTGTCTTGCTGAAAAGATGTGCGCTTTTTATCGGCAATGACAGTGCACCAATGCATATGTCAAGTTTATTAGAAATTCCTACCATTGGGATTTTTGGACCTACCGATGTAAAAAAAGCTGGACCTTTAGGTAAAAGAAGCAAAGCGATAAAAAAAGGTTCATCTATAGATTCGGTTAAGTTAGAAGAGGTATTAGAGGCGGCGAAGGAGTTATTAAAAGATGAATAATAAAATAATCTCCAATTTCAGCAAAGCAAAGATTTTGGTAATCGGTGATTTTATTCTTGACCAATTTATCTGGGGAGATGTCTCGCGCATCTCGCCAGAAGCTCCTATCCCGGTAGTTTCTGTCCAGAAAAAGACATTTATGTTGGGAGGGGCGTTGAATGTGGTGAACAATATCTATTCTCTGGGAGCAAAGGTTTATCCCTGCGGGGTAATCGGGAAAGACAGCCACGGCCAGATTTTGCTTAAGGAGTTAAGAAAGAAAAAGATCGAGGTAGGGGGAGTAGTTATCGATAAGCAGAGGCCAACGACGCTTAAGACGCGGATAATTGCCCGCCATCAGCAGGTTGTGCGGGTTGATGAAGAGAAAACCGCCCCTCTTGGTCAAAATGATTTTTGCCAATTTTTGGACTATATTAAGAAGAAAATTCGTGAAGTAGATTTGGTTTTGATTGAGGACTATGGTAAAGGGGTGATTGTCCCTGCTCTTTTGGAGGAGGTAATTAAATTAACTAAATTAGATGACAAAATGATTACAGTTGACCCTAAAGAGGAGCATTTTTCCTATTATGAGGGGGTTAGTGCAATTACTCCTAATTATCAAGAGGCGTTAAGGGCGGTAGAGAGTTTGTGCCCTCGGGGAGCAGGGAAAGATAATTTAGAGAATATCGGCAGAAAGATTCTTCAGAGATTAAAATGCAAGGCAGTGCTGATTACATTGGGTGAAAAAGGGATGTGCTTGTTTGAAAAAAGGAAAGTTACCCGTATTCCTACCGTTGCTCAGGATGTTTTTGATGTCTCCGGGGCCGGCGATACAGTAATCGCAGTTTTTTCTTTGGCTCTTTGCGCCGGGGCGACAATGCAGCAGGCGGCTCATATCTCTAATTATGCCGCCGGCATTGTGGTAGGCAAGGTAGGGATTTCAGCAGTGACCCAAGAGGAACTAAAAGGAAGAATATGAAGGCTATCGGCATAATTCCGGCCCGGCTAAAATCAAAGCGATTTCCGGAAAAGCTCATTGCTAATCTTTTGGGCAAGCCACTGATTCAGTGGGTCTATGAACAGGCAAAAGGAGCTCGCTATTTAGAAGATTTGATTGTCGCTGCTGACGACCGAAGGATAGTAGATATAGTCCAGGATTTTGGCGGCAGAGCAGTCCTGACTTCTAAAGAGCATAAAAGTGGCAGCGAGCGAGTGGCAGAAGTAGCCGCTTCTTTAGATGCAGATATAATTGTAAATATTCAAGGGGATGAGCCGCTAATTAACCCTCTTTCTATTGACAATTTAATAACCGCCTTTTATAATAATAGTATCGAGATAGCTACCCTAATTTATCCTATTCAAGATAAAGAGGAATTAAAAGACCCCAATGTAGTAAAGGTAGTTATTGATAAGAATAATTTTGCCCTTTATTTCTCGCGGGCCGAAATTCCTTATTTTTACAAGCATATCGGAGTTTATGCTTATACAAAAGATTTTTTGCTTTTATTCCGTCAACTTGCTCACTCTAAATTAGAAAAAGCCGAAAAGTTAGAGCAATTACGCATCTTAGAAAACGGTTATAAAATAAAAGCAGTCATTGCCGAGAGCGATTCAACCGGTAGGTCTACGATAAGTGTGGATACGAAGGAGGATTTGAGGAGAGTAGAGGAAATTTTAAGGAGGAATTTAAAATGAGTAAGGTAATTGGTATTGATTTAGGCACGACAAATTCTTGTGTCGCAGTTTTAGAGGGAGGAAAGCCAGTGGTAATCTCCAATGCCGAGGGTTCACGCACAACCCCTTCGGTAGTGGCTTTTCCCAAAACAGGAGAGATACTAACCGGCCAGATTGCCAAGAGACAGGCAATCACCAACTCTGAGAATACAATCTTTTCTATTAAAAGATTTATGGGCAGAAGGCACAACGAGGTAGCCGAGGAAGAAAAGTTGGTTTCTTATAAGGTGGTCGAAGACAGCAAGGGGAATGTAAATGTAAAGGCCAGGGATAAGGAATATACCCCGCCCGAGATATCTGCCTTTATCTTGCAGAAGATGAAAGAAACCGGTGAAAGCTATTTAGGTAGCAAAGTAACCAAGGCAGTAATTACAGTGCCAGCGTATTTTAATGATAGTCAACGCCAGGCGGCCAAAGACGCCGGTGAGATTGCCGGCCTTGAAGTTCTAAGAATCATTAACGAACCTACAGCTGCCTCTTTGGCTTATGGCTTGGGCAAAAAGAAGAACGAGAAGATTGCCGTATTTGATTTAGGGGGGGGCACATTTGATATCTCTATTTTAGAGATTGGAGAGGGTGTGTTTGAAGTAAAGGCAACAAATGGGGATACCCATTTAGGCGGTGATAATTTTGACCGGATGGTCATTGATTGGCTGGCTGAGGAATTTAAAAAGCAGGAAGGGATAGATTTGAGAAAAGATAAAATGGCTTTGCAGCGGCTGAAAGAAGCGGCTGAGAAAGCAAAATGCGAATTATCTACTACAATGCAGACCGAGGTCAACCTTCCCTTTATTACCGCCGATAGCAGTGGGCCTAAACATCTAACGCTTACATTAACGCGGGCAAAGTTAGAGCAGTTAGTGAACAATTTAATCCAAAGGACAGTAGGACCGTGCAAGCAGGCATTAGCCGATGCCAAACTTTCTGCTGATGATATCGATGAAGTGATTTTAGTAGGTGGGCAGACCAGAATGCCGGCAGTTCAGGAGGTAGTCAAAAAACTTTTCCATAAAGAGCCGCACAAGGGAGTGAATCCGGATGAGGTAGTAGCCGTAGGGGCGGCTATTCAAGGCGGGGTTCTTGCCGGAGACGCCGGGGTTAAAGATGTGCTTTTGCTTGATGTTGCACCTTTGTCTTTAGGAATTGAAACCTTAGGCGCTGTGTTTACCAAGTTGATAGAGAGAAATACGACTATTCCTACCAAGAAGACCCAGATATTCTCTACCGCCGCCGATAGCCAGACCGCGGTTTCTATCCATGTCTTGCAGGGAGAACGCTCAATGGCTGCTGATAACCGCACCCTGGGTAGATTTGACCTAATTGGTATTCCACCCGCTCCGCGAGGAATTCCTCAGATTGAGGTAAGTTTTGATATTGACGCCAATGGGATTATGCATGTTTCGGCAAAGGATTTGGGCACTGGTAAAGAACAAAAGATCAGGATAGAATCTTCCAGTGGCTTATCTAAAGAAGAAATCGAGAAGATGAAAAAAGAAGCCGAAGCCCACGCCGAGGAGGATGAGAAGAAAAAGGGTTTGATTGAGGCCAGAAATCGTTTAGATAATCTGATTTATGCGGCAGAGAACTCTATTAAAGAGGGAGGAGATAAGATTTCTGCGGCCGAGAAAGAAAAGGTGGAGGCGGCTATAAAGAAAGCGAAAGAAGAACTTAAAAACGATGATATAGATAAACTCAACAAAGCCGCTGAAGAACTTACTCAGGCTTCGCACAAGTTAGCCGAGGAATTGTATAAAAAGGCATCTCAGAAATCTACTGCCCAGGGCGCCGCTCAACAGGGTGAGCAGAAGTCCGATAAAAAGCCTGCCTCGCCCGCAGGCGGGGATGATGCTGTTGATGCTGAGGTAGTGGATGAAGAGAAAGAGAAAAAAGAAGGAGGCAAAAAATGAGAAAGAGAGAAGAAGAGCAGGGGGAAAAATTTTTGGACATCACTGCTAATATGGAGGGTGATCTTTCTTTTAATGACCCTGTAAACTTGCGCATCAGTGGTGAATTCAAAGGGAATCTAAACACCAAAGGAAGATTGGTTATTGGCGAAAAGGCAATGGTAAATGCCGGGATTAATGGAGAAGAAATTAGTATTGCCGGAAAGATAACCGGTAATGTGAAGGCAAGCAAGAAGCTTGAAATTTTGTCCTCCGGGCAGATAAACGGAGATGTGCAGACTCCCGTCCTTTCTATTAAGGAAGGTGGAATTCTCCAGGGCAGATGTCAGATGTTGTTTGATTTTCCAGAAAAGGAAACTTTTAAAAATGAGAAACTGATGGGCTTAAAGGAGTTAGCTGAATATTTAGAGTTAGACCTGAATGTAGTTGAAAAATGGGCGGGAAACAAAAAGATTCCCGGAATAAAGAAGAATGGCGAATGGCTATTTGAGAAAGAGAAGATTGATAAATGGGTGAGCGAGGAGAAGGTAGGGGTGTGAGGGTAAATATGCCCAGCGGATTATTGAGCTTTAATCAATCTTTAGAATATTTAGGGATAACCAAACAGGAGTTAAAGAAACTGATTCGCGAGAAAAAGATTATTCCCTATAGAATAGGAGGCACTTATTTAAGATTTAAAAAAGAAGACCTCAATGTTCTAAGGAGTCATTTAGAAAGAAAAATAAGGAAGACACATTGGTTAGATCAGCCTGCAGAAAAATCAGCACCTGCAGAAAGACTCGCTGATTTTTGGTATTTTAATAATTTGTATATTTTCTCGGCGGTAATTATTTTAGTTTTGTTGGTGATAATTTTTAAATAGGGGCTGTAGCGCAGTGGGAGCGCGTCTGGCTGGCAGCCAGTAGGTCGTGGGTTCAAATCCCACCAGCTCCACCATAAAAAAAGAACCCCGCAGGGTTGCGGAGTTCTTTTTTAATCTAACTGAAATGAATTTACTTCTTCTTTTTTTTCTTAGCGGTCTTTTTCTTGGTGGTTTTTTTCTTTGTTACCTTTTTCTTTGCGGTTTTTTTCTTTGCCTTTTTCTTTGCCATTTTTCACCTCCTTTAGCTTTGCTTGATTACACAGATTTCAATCTATACAATCA
>DAOWKH010000005.1 GCA_030639955.1 Candidatus Omnitrophota bacterium
AAGCTATTTCTCTTAAGTATAAATTTGCGTTTGGATTTGTAAAAAAATAGGAAAGAAGTTTCTGCCGCAATCTTGACCTGGTTATTTCCAAAAAATTAACCATTATTTATCTCCTTTTACAACAATTATAGTAAAAACTTACAACAAAGTCAAGGATAAATTACCGGCAGGCAGGGGTTTAGAATGAGGTTCACGCCAAAAAATTCAAAATCGACATCATTGCAATCGCCGCAGTGTCTGTTTTTAATACTCTTTCACCTAAGTCAAGAAGAATAACTTTATTTTTTTCGGCGAGGTCGATTTCCTGTTTAGTCCATCCCCCTTCGGGACCGATAAAGAAAATAATGTTTTTTGCTTTTTGCAGGGAAATTTCTTTTAGTTCTTTTCTCTTACCCAATAAAGAAGGCATCAGTGCTAAATCGTATTGAGGGCTTAGGGGGATTAAATCTTTAAAACTTGTTATCCCTGCAATATAAGGCGGCTTTGTTCTCCCGCACTGTTTGCAGGACTCAAGAGCAACCTTCCGCCATCTTTCTAAATATAACCTCTCTTTTTCTTTAGGAGGTCGAACAATTGTCCTTTGACTAATCATCGGAATAATACCCCAAACTCCTAACTGCGTTGTCTTATCAATAATATCCCTGAGTTTTGCTTTTTTGGGGATTGCCTGGACCAAGGTTATTTTTACTTTTTCCTGAACTTTTCTCTCCTCAACTTTTTTAATCTCTATCAGTGTCCTTTGCGAAGAAATCTCTTTGATAACCCCATAATACTCTTTTCCGCAACCGTCAAAGACAACGACGTTCTCTCCCTTTGTCAACCGCATTACACGGGTTAGATGATGATTTTCTTTGCCACTAACAAATATCTCTTTTTGTTTGATATTTTCTGATGGAACAAAAAATCTACTCATTTCCCCAACAATATCTTTATTCCTAACGCAAAGATGAAAATCCCGCAGATGCGTTGAAATATCAGATAGACTTTTTGTTTATTTAGGAATATTTTGGGAAAGATGGCTGAGAAGATTGCCAAGATAAGCAAAGGAGAGAAGAAGCTGCCCAAGCCAAAACAGAGGAGGTAGAAAATCCCCTGCCACCAGTGTTTCATAATCAGAACAAGATAAGAAAAAATTCCCAATAAAGGCAGGCAGGGCAAAACAGAGATAAAAAAACCGGTAGCAAAAATTCCTCTATCTTTTTTGATAATATTTCTGTGTAGAAAAGAGCAAAAAGGTAGTTTATTTTCTTTGCCTAAAAAAATCAGAATACCTAAAGCGGCAATAAATATCCCTCCGAGCCAGAAAAGATGTTTAATCCCTTGATTATATGCTATGCTCTGGCCTAATAAACCAAATAGAAACCCTAACAGCAAATAAGCAAGCAGCTTTCCAAGCCAAAAAGAAATCCATGCCTTTATTCCTTCTTTTACACTGGTCTTTGTGGAAACAACATAGGGAATAAAAAAAGGAGCGCACTTTCCTAAGCAAGGTCCCCAGCTCAGAACTATCCCGCTGAGGAAAAAGGTCAAAGCGTTATACATTTTAATCTCTCTACCGCCTTTTCTTTTCCCAATACAGAGATTAGTTCAAACAAACCGGGCCCTACTGCCATATTGGTTAAAGCCTCTCTTAAAGGATGAATAATCTCAGCACCTTTTATCCCTCTTTCAGCAATTATCTCTCGGCAGACCCTTTCTATATTCTCGGTGCTAAAGTCATCTAAATTTTCCCATTGCTTAATTAGTTCATCCCAGATTCTCTTATCTAATTTTTTAATCTTTTGCTTTGCTTCTTCTGAATATTCTATCTTTGCCGGCAGAAAGAAATAAGCGGCTATTTCGCTGATTTGGGAAAGATACTTTAGCCGCCCTTTAAATAAATCAATAACTTTTTCTAAGTGACTAAAATCGTAAGAGTCAGAGATTAGTTCGTCCTTCTGCAAAAAAGAAACACAGAGTCGGGCTATCTTTTCTGTTTTGCTCTCTTTAATATACTGGGTATTAAGCCAATTTAGTTTGTCAATATTAAATATTGCCTTTGTTTTATTAATCCTGGACAGGGAGAATTTAGAGAGCATCTCCGATAAAGAGACAATCTCGCGGTTGCCCGCCGGTGCCCAGCTCAAAAGAGCGAGATAATTAATTAGCGCCTCGGGTAAATAACCTCTTTGCCGATATTCTCCTACTGCAGTTGCTCCATAGCGTTTGGAGAGTCGCCCGCCTCCCGCCTCCATAATTAAGGGTATATGAGCAAATTTAGGAATTTGCCAACCAAACGCCTGATAAAACATTATCTGCTTAGGAGTATTGGAGATATGGTCATCCCCCCGAATTATATGGGTAATTCCCATCTCATAATCATCAACAACACAGGCAAAATTATAAGTGGGCGAACCGTCTGACTTCATCAACACCTGGTCTTTGATTACATTAGTGTCAAATTCGATTTCCCCGTAAATCAAATCATTTATTTTAATCTTCTGCGGATGCACTTTGAAAATTATGGCTTCTCCCTCCAAGTAGGCCTTTTTTTCATTCAAGAGATTCTCGGCATATTTTTTGTAGAGGTCTATTCTTTCGCTCTGAAAATAGGGACCCTCATCCCATTGTAAGCCCAGCCAGCAAAGGTCTTCTAAAATTTCGGCTGTTAGTTCTTTATTCGAACGCTGTCTATCGCTATCCTCAACTCTTAGAACAAATTTCCCGCCTTTATTCTTGGCAAATAAGAAATTAAATAAGGCAGCGCGCGCACTGCCTAAGTGTAATGAGCCGGTGGGGCTGGGAGCAAATCTAACTTTTAACATAGGCCATTCCTTCCTTGACCGCCTGCTTGTTTATAGGCAATAACTCCGGTTTATTTAAAACATTTTCTAATGCTATAAAAGCGCTTTCTTTAGAAAATATCTTTTTTTCTTTAAGATAGGCGCCCAGAATTACCATATTGGCTATCTGCTTATTGCCTAATTTGGCAGCAATCTCAGTCGCCACAACCTCTATCACCTTAATATCCTTTCTTTTTACCTTTTCTTTGGCTAAAGAGGTATTTAAGAATAAAACCCCGTCTGTTTTAACAACATCTTCAAATTTAATTAACGAAGGTAAGTTCATTATTATTGTTGAGTCGGGAATGTTCACCAAGGGAGAGGAAATCAGAGCATCAGAAATTATCACCATACAATGGGCAGTGCCGCCGCGCATCTCGGCGCCATACTTGGGAATGCAGGTTACATTTTTTCCCTCAAGCATCCCGGCATAAGCAAGCATCCTACCCAGCGTTACTATCCCTTGTCCGCCAAAACCGGCGCAGATAATCTTTTCAGTCATTTTTTTATCACTCCCAAAGGAAAATAGGGAATCATCTTTTCGTCTATCCACTTCATAGCTTCTACCGGTGACAGGCGCCAATTGGTTGGGCAGGAAGAAAGAATTTCTATTAGGGAAAACCCTTTGTTTTCCATCTGTGTCTGAAACGCCTTTTTTATCGCCTTTTTTGTTTGTTTAATATTCTCTGCTGAATTCAGGGCTACCCTCTCAATATAGGTTGTTCCCGGCAAGAGAGCGAGCAGTTCACAAACCTTTAACGGATAGCCATCTCTGCTTATAGCTCTGCCTGCCGGCGTGGTTGTTGTTTTTTGCCCTATAAGCGTAGTGGGCGCCATCTGCCCGCCGGTCATTCCGTAGATAGCGTTGTTGATAAAAAAAACAGATATATTTTCTCCGCGGTTAGCGCAATGGATAATCTCGGCTGTGCCGATAGAGGCAAGGTCACCATCGCCTTGATAGGTAAATACAATTTTGTCCGGTTGAATCCTTTTTATCCCCGTAGCCACGGCCGGCGGTCTTCCGTGGGCGGCTTCGGTAACATCAAAGTTCCAATAATCATAGGCAATTACGGCGCAACCCACCGGGGCAACCCCAATCACCTTCTCGCGAATATCCAATTCGTCAATTACCTCACAAATTAGACGATGAGCAATAGTATGTCCACACCCCGGGCAATAATGCATCGGCACATTGCGTAAAGATTTAACCTTTTCTTTTGTTTTGGTCATTAGAATTTGTTTGGGATTTGTTTTGTAACAGGACTTTTGCGTTTTGAGCGAACATTGGTTTTTTTAGTTAAAATCAAGTTGAG
>DAOWKH010000006.1 GCA_030639955.1 Candidatus Omnitrophota bacterium
CCAAACAGAACTTGATTATATAAAGGCATTGATTGATTACAATATCGCTATTATCAATCTGGATAAAGCCAAAGGATTGACTTTAGTCAAGAATGATATAATTTTGGAGGAATGATGGGAAAATCAAAAATTTTAAATTTTGCATTGTCATTTTGCATTTTGATATTTACATTTTGCATTTTTTTATCTGGCTGCAGCCCAAGAATCCCCCAGGAAGAAGCAATTAAGATGCCGGTTAGAGCAATAGAGGTCAAAAAAGGTGTTTTGAAAGAGATTTTATTTTATGTTGGAGACATAAAAGCTGAAGATGAAGTAGTTGTTTATCCCAAAGTGAGTGGGAAAATCATAGAAAAAGTAGCTAAAGAAGGAGATTTGGTAAAAGAAGGTGATATTCTTGCCTATGTTGACCGCGATGAGGTCGGGTTTAAGTTTAAGAAGGCACCAGTGGAATCGCCTATCGATGGAGTGCTCGGGAGAGTTTATGTAGATAGAGGGACGAGCGTCTCAGCGAGTATTCCCATTGCTTTGATAGTAAATATGGATAAAGTTAAAGTAAGGATTGATGCAGTAGAGAGGGATTTGCCCAAGATTAAAGTTGGTCAAAGAGCAGAAGTCAGGGTTGATGCCTATCCGGAGGAAATATTTGTGGGCTCAGTAGAAAAAGTGAGCCCCATAGTTGACCTCGCATCTCGCAGCGCACCGATAGAGATAGAAATTCCCAATGCCGAACACCGACTCAATCCCGGTTCGTTTGCCAGGATTAAAATATTAATAAAAAAAAGAAGAGGCGTGTTGATTATCCCAAGAGATGCAATAATAAAAGAAGATAGTTCAAATTATGTTTTTGTTGTTAAAAACAACAAGGCGCATAAGCAAAAAATAGAAACAGGTCTTAATGAAGACAATAAGTTTGAGGTAATAAACGGTCTCAGCGAAGGTGAGTTTGTAGTCACGATGGGCAATACCCGGCTTGAACAAGGCGACTTAGTAGAGATAGTAGAGGAAAAATGAACCTTCCCCAGTTTGGCGTAAAATATCCGGTAACGACTACGATGATTTTTGTGGCGATGGTCATTTTGGGCATTGTTTCTTTATCCCGACTTGGGCTTGACCTTATGCCCGACATAGAAATACCCAGCATAGCCGTTTTAACCGCATATCAGGGAGCAGGTCCCCAAGAGGTAGAATCTAAAATAACCAAAACATTAGAAGATATGCTTGCCACAGTTAAAAATTTAGACAAGATTGAATCCTTTTCCGGAGAAGGCATATCAACCGTAATCCTTAAATTTGATTGGGGCATAAACTTGGATGAAGCGGCTAATGATGTTCGGGATATGGTGAGCTTGTCAGAGAAAAATTTACCCGATGACGCAGGCAAGCCAGTGATATTCAAATTTGACCTTTCTATGATGCCTGTTCTTGTTTTAGCCGTTACTGCCGAAGAAAACTATCCTATACTCTATGATTTAATAGATGATAGAGTCTGCGATTCTTTAAAAACTATCCCTGGCGTTGCCGCAGCGGTTATAAGAGGCGGATTAGAAAGGCAAATTTTGGTTGAGTTGGATCGTTCGCGATTAGAGGCCTATCGTTTATCAGCAGACCAGGTGTTAGATGCTTTAAGAAAAGAGAACCTGGATATACCCGGAGGTCATATAAAAACAGGGTTTAAAGATTATCTTATTCGTACACCTGAAGGAATAGAAGTAGATGAAATTGGGAAAATAGTTTTGGCTACTACTAAAGATGGCGCTGTTATTTATATTAAAGATGTAGCTACAGTCAAAGATGCTTTTAAAGAAAGGACCCAGGAAGTCGAGGTGAACAGGAAGCCCGGGCTTATCGTAATGGTTCAAAAGCAATCAGGGGCGAACACAGTTCAGGTTGCAGAAAGAGTTTTAAAGAAGTTAGGGGAGTTAAAGAAGAACCTGCCTTCCGATGTGGATATTTTTGTGGCAAGGGATTTCTCTGATTTTATCAAGGGTTCTCTTGGCAATTTAAGAAATGCGCTATGTTTTGGAGGGATTTTAGTTATCTTAATTATATTCTGCTTCCTGCGCAATCTAAGAGCCGGCATTATTGTTGCCTGTTCCATTCCCGCATCATTAATAATAACTTTTTTTCTTCTCTTTATGCAGGGCTACACCTTAAATATATTATCTGTTTCCAGCTTGGCTATTGCTATGGGTATGGTAGTAGATGCCGCCATTGTTGTTTTGGACAATATCCATCGCCATAGAAAAAAGGGAGAAAGACCTAAGCAAGCAGCAATTTTTGGTGCCTCTGAGGTGGGAAAAGCAATTATTGCTTCAACGCTTACTACTGTTGCCATATTTGTTCCGCTTGTTTTTGTCGGGGGAATTACCGGGATTATGTTTAAAGAAATGGCATTTGTAATATGTCTGGCACTTCTGGCTTCTCTTTTTACGGCTTTAACCTTGATTCCGATGTTGAGTGCAAAATTCTTACATTTTAGGAACGAACAAGACAAAGTTGAGGGAATTCTTAAGAGATTTTATTTTCGAAGCAAGCGGTGGTTTAACAAATTAGATTCATCCTACAGAAATCTTTTAGGGTGGTCTCTTTCTCACAGAAAGAAAGTAATCATCGGAGGTTTTTCAATATTGGTATTTAGCTTGTTATTGCTTCCTTTAATAGGCACAAGGTTTATGCCTGAAGTTGATTCCGGTGTGTTTCGAGGAAGGGTTGAACTGCCGGTAGGAACACGGCTTGAAGAAACCGGCAAAGTGATGCGTTCAATAGAGGATATAATTATTAAAGAAGTTCCCGAGAAAACAGTAATGTTTGCCAGGTGGGGATATGGTACTAGCGGCGCTGGCAGGATGATGGGAGGAGATGAGGGTTCAAATATCGGCATGTTTGGCGTCCGACTTATTCCTAAAGAAGAGCGAAAGAGATTGGTCAAAAGAATTGTTGATGAACTAAGGCCGCTTACAAAAAAATATCCGGGGGCAAAGGTTAGATATAATACAGAAGACCCTATGTCGGGTTTGCTTTTTGCCGGAGGAAAACCCTTTGTTATTGAGATATATGGGCACAATTTAAATACAGGGATGGCTTTGGCTAAAGAGATAGCCGCTGAACTGAAAAAGATGAGAGGGATAGTGGATATAGAGATTTCCCGGAAAATGGGCAAACCGGAGTTGCAGATAGAAGTGAATAGAGACAAGGCGTCTCATCTGGGGCTAAATGTCTCTGACATTGGGAGGACTATTCAGACCTTCTTTAGCGGAAAGGAAGCAACCAAATATAGAGAAAAAGGCAAAGAATATGATATTTTTGTTCGTCTACGGGAGGAAGACAGAAAGGATATAGCCGACCTTGAAAATAGTTTTGTTACTTCGCCCAGCGGAAAACCAATTCGTCTTACTAATGTAGCCCAAATTATAGAAAAATCTGGCCCCGTCAAAATAGAACGCAAGAATCAGCAAAGAGTTATAAGAGTAAGCGCTAATCTTTCCGGAAGAGATTTAGGGAGTGCTGTCAGCGAGGCAAAAAAGCGGCTTTCCACGATTAGAGTCCCCAAAGATTTCTTTGTCGATTTTGGCGGAGAAAGAGAGGAACAACAACAGGCATTTGGACTTTTGACCGTCGCATTATTATTAGGGATGATTCTGGTTTATATGGTTATGGCTTCACAATTTGAATCCTTTAGAGACCCCTTTATTATACTCTTTTCTATACCCTTTGGTATGGTAGGAGTAGTCCTGGTGCATATAATATTTAGGCAGACTTTCAATTTAAATTCCTTTATAGGTCTTATTATGATTGTCGGAATTGTGGTAAATAACGCTATCGTGCTTATTAGTTATATCAATATTTTACGACAGAGAGGTTTGAGTGTGAGAGACGCTGTTATGGAGGGAGGCCGAACACGCCTGCGACCGGTGCTTATGACTACACTTACTACTGTTTTTGGACTTATGCCCTTAGCTTTCTCAACAGGAGAAGGGTCGGAAGAGTGGGTTACTTTGGCTCTCACAGTCATTGGTGGCTTGTTAGTTTCTACACTTATTACGCTTATATTTGTGCCCACGCTATATTCCATATTTGAAGAACGGGTAAAAAGAGGAGAATTAGGGAAATTGGTAAAAGAAGGTATTGAAAGCGTAAAAGGTAAATTGAGAAACCAGAAAAGATAAAAGGAAGAAATTGCATAATGATAAGAATAAAAAAACCAAAGATTGGCTTAGCATTAGGGAGTGGCGCAGCCAAAGGTTTAGCCCATATCGGAGTATTAAAGGCATTAAAGGAAGAAAACATATCTATTAATATGGTAGCGGGTTCAAGCATGGGAGCCTTTGTGGGTGCCTGTTACGCAAGGAAGGGAGAAATAGCAGATCTTGAAGAAATAGTAGTAAAGATAGATTGGAAACAATTAGCTCGATTAGCAGACCCCAATTTAGCTCTGCTTTTCAAAGGGGTTATCCATGGTAAAAAAATTAAAGAGCTATTGAAAACTATCATTGGGGATGTGGAGTTTAAGGACTTAAAAGTTCCTTTAGCGGTAGTAGCAACCGATGTTAATACGGGCGAAGAGGTAGTGATAAAAGAAGGTTCTGTAATAGAAGCGGTGAGGGCAAGTATTTCTATGCCCGTTATATTTATGCCGGTTAAGATTAGAGACAGATTTCTGATAGATGGCGGGATAGTAAATCCTGTCCCGGTAAGCGTAGTTAAAAATATGGGGGCAACGTTTGTTATTGCTTGCAATGTAATTCATAGGCTTCAAGAGAGAAAACCTCGTTCCCGAACTTCCGCCATAGGCGCCCGCCTGCCGTCCGTCGGGCAGAGATTTGCCTCTGGCAGAAAAAATTCAGATGCAGTAGCTCTAAATAATAAAATTAATACACTTGTCCAGAAAAATAAAGATAGATTTGAAAATTTGCAAAAATTTATTATAGACCCAAATACCCCCAATGTATTTGACACCTTACTCCAAGCAATTTATGCTATGGAGTATGAATTGGCGAAGTCAAAAATAAAAGGAGCAGATATAGTGATAACTCCTGAGGTTGGGTATCTTGCGACATTAGAATTCCATCGGGGAATAGAAGCAATATCGGATGGATATGAGGCGGCAATGAAGGTGCGGGTTGAATTGAAAAGGAGGATTTGAGCAATGAGGATTTCTAAAATCTGGCTGATAACCTTACTCTTTTTGTTGCTTGATTTTCAGCCGGTAGGTCTACGAAAAGCATTCTGTTTCCAACGGCCAGAGAGTTTAAAAGAGATAGGGGTTTTTACAGGTACAGGGAAGGCGAGCTTAAAGGATAAAGACGATTACGAGATAATTCTGCTTGGTGCAAGATTTGGTTTTGATATAAAACCGCTAATAGAGAAAGTTAGAATCGGAGACAAATCTCTTCTAAAGATAAAAGGAAGATTGGACTTTTTGGTCGAGCCCTATTTAGCCGGGGTAACCTCTCCCGATCCTAATTTTGAGTGCGGCACAGGACTTTTATTAAGATATGGTTATAAAATTGATAAATTTCTCCCTTTTATAGAGGTAGGCAGCGGTCTTCAGTGGACAAGCCAACATACCCGAGAAGAAGGGACACAGTGGTGTTTTCAGGTTCAGGGAGGAGGTGGTTTTTATTATTTTTTCAAACAAGACAAAGCAATTAATTTTAGCTATCGGTTCAGACACTTTTCCAACAGAGACATAAAAGAGCCGAATACGGGAATAGATGTGCACGCATTTCTTATCGGCGTCTCTACCTTCTTTTGAAAAATGACTTACAAAATTGCTCTCACCAAAGAGCCGGAGATTAGAAGAGAGTTAGAAAGGATTGGATTCAAATTTTCCCCCGCAGAGTATGCCTTTTGGAGGGCTGCTAACAAAGAGAGCAGTTTGACTTTGTATAAAAACGGGAAATTGCTAATTCAGGGGAAACAGATCGAGAAGATAATCAACTATCTTATTGATAAAAATTTTATAGCTTTAAAGAGGAATTCGGATTTCTCGGAATGGATTGGCACCGATGAGTCGGGAAAGGGCGATTATTTTGGACCGCTGGTCATTGCCGGAGTGCTGGTAAAAAATGAGAGTAAAAGTGGACTTTTAAAACTCGGAGCAAGAGACAGCAAGGATTTATCCGACAATAGAATTAAAGAATTAGCAGAAAAGATTAAAAATTTGTGCCTTTATTCTATAGTGGTTATTAATCCGTTGAAATACAATCAGCTTTTAGAGAGAATGAGAAACCTTAACCGCCTGCTCGCCTGGGGGCATAGCCGGGCAATAGAAAATATCTTGGAGAAAGAGAGTTGCGAATACGCCATCTCCGACCAATTTGGCGATGAAAGATATATCCTGAATGCCCTGCTAAAAAAGGGCAAAAAAATAGAGCTGGAACAAAGGCATCGCGCCGAAGAGGATATCGCTGTTGCCGCCGCTTCCATTTTGGCAAGAGCTGAATTTGTAAAGCGGATTGAAGAATTATCTCAGAATTATGAAATCAATCTGCCCAAAGGGGCATCAGACAAAGTAATTGAAACAGGTAAAGAATTCGTGGCAAAATATGGGAAGGAGAAATTAAAAGAAGTCGCCAAGGTTCATTTTAAGACAAGTTTGAAGATATTTAACTAGCTAATAGGATTTTTGCATTTATGCAAAAATCCTTTAACCAGGTTATAATGAAATTTCTAAAAAGACTCTTAATAGCAATAATATCGTTAGCTATTTTTCTAACCGCTTTCTACTTTTTCTATCTCTCTCCCCGCTACACTGTTCCTATTCTTATGTATCACCGCTTTGGAAGCCAAGAAAGTTCGCTTTTTGTTAGCCCGCAGAACTTTGCCCGCCAGATGAAATATCTTAAGAATAAAAATTACAATGTTCTTTCTTTAGATAAATTAGTAGAGGGGATAAAAAATAATAGAAAATTTGGGCACAAGACCGTTGTTATTACCATAGACGACGGGTATAAAGACAACTATATTTATGCCTACCCAATTTTAAAGCAATACGATTTTCCGGCGACGATATTTATTATCGCCAACTTTATAGATAATAAAAAAGATTTTATGACCTGGGATGAAATTAGGACTGTGTCCGGAGATGAGATATCTTTTGGCGGGCATACAAAAAACGAGGCCTATCTCCCCTCGGTGGAAAAAAAAGAGGTCTTATGGGACGAGACCGCCGGTTGCAAGAAGCTGATAGAAAATAAAATAGGAATAGCTGTTGATTATTTTTGTTATCCCACCGGAGGGTTTACAGAAGAGGTCAAGCAAGTTTTAAAAAAGGCCGGCTATAAAGGCGCCTGCACTACCAACAGGGGTTTTGTAGAATTAAATAAAGATGTCTATGAATTAAAACGGGTCAAAATAACAAATTCCGATACGACCAAGCCCTTTAATTTCTGGGCTAAACTATCCGGTTATTACAACCTTTTCAGAAGCAGAAAAAGCGGAGATTAGCTGAGTTTTATGACCTCATTCCTTATACCTAAAGTTATAGCTTCGTAGTCGTCTTTAGCCCCTAAGTTCCAACCCTGCCTTTTAAGTTCTTCAGAATTGAAGGGTCTTCCAAAAATAATTTTAATTGGCTGCGGCTTTGGAAAGCGTTTTGTTCTTGGCCAGGATTTATACGAGCCGCTGATGTACACCGGGACTAATTGCAGATTTAATTCCTTTGCCAATATCCCGATTCCCTTTTTGAATTCTTTAACTCCGCCGTCAGGAGAGCGTACCCCTTCGGGAAAGATACAAGCCAGTTTGTCATTTCTGATGATATAAGCGCAGGCCTGCATCGCATCCACTAATTGGACAGTCGGGTCTATAGGAATAACCCTGATTAATCTTAGCATATTACGAATTAGCGGAACCTCAAAATAGGCCCTCAGGCCAAGGATGTGCAGAGATTTCTTTATTCCTACCGGCACAGAAGCAAGGAGCAAAGGTCCGTCTAAGAAACTGCCGTGATTAGGACAGAAAATAAATCTACCCTTTTTAGGAATATTTTCTCTTCCCAGGATTTTGAGCCGCCAAAATATTTTGAATATAAGGTATAAAATTCCGCTGCTTATCAATGTGAACGAGCGCGCTATCCAGTTGGGAGAGAGGTTTATTTTCTGAATTGTATCTTTGGAAGGAGCCCTCTGCAGAAGCTCATTCCAGAAAGCCGCCTCGCTCTGAAGCGGCAAAATTTTCTCATCGCCTACTCCTTTCTCTAACAGCAATTTCTCAATCTGGAAGATAAGCTCTCGGATAGTAAACAGGCCGGCCAGCGAAGAATCGGGTAAGTTAATTTTAAGAACTTTCTCTAAACCAGCCATTAGTTCTACCCGCCCTAATGAGTCAATACCCAAATCCAACTCTAAATGCTCATCGAGCCCCACCTCTCTTTTTGCTATTTTATTCAACACCCCGATTATTCCCTTTCCCGGTTCAGAAGAAAGCAGCTTCCTGTCTGCATCTGTGGGAGAAATCCTAACTTTGCTCTTTTCTGACTGCGCGCCCCGGAGCTCTTCCCAATATTTTTCCTTAACCGCAAATCTCTTTATCTTGCCCAGGCGGGTGTGCGGCAGCTCTCCCTGGACAACAATAAAACCCATAATTCGCTTGTAAGCCGGGAGTTGGCCGGATAGATTTTCTAAATTCCATTTAATTCTATCATAGATATTAACTCCGCCGATTTTGCGGCAGTAGTCCAAATCAGGCACAATTACTCCGCCCAACTTTTCCTCTTCCCTTTCGCCAACTGCCAAAACGCACACTTCTTTAACAAAGGGGCTCCGGGCATAATGGGTTTCTACCTCTTCGGGAGAGATATTCTTTCCCGAACTCAGAATAATCAATTCCTTTTTTCTTCCGGCAAGAAAAAGATACCCTTGTTTGTCTAAATAACCCAGATCTCCGGAATAGAACCAATCGTTCTTTAAAACGCTTTTGGTTTCTTCCTCTCGTTTATAATAGCCCCGCATAACATTAGCGCCTCTAATGAGCACCTCACCTATCCCTTTCTCATCGGGTTGAGCAATCTTCAACTCTACATCGGGAATGACCCTGCCCACAGAACCTATTTTTTGTTTGGAAAGGGGATTAAAGGTTACCACCGGCGATGTTTCGGTCAGGCCATATCCCTCGAGGATTGTAAAGCCAAGCTTTGCCAGAAATCTTGCCGCTCCCGGGTCTAACTTAGCCCCACCACAGGCAAAAAATCTCAGTTTTTTTCCAAAGTTGCGGCGTATTTTTGCAAATATAAGTCTTGAAGCAAACAACCTCAACAAAAAGGGAATTCCCTTTATTTTAGTTATTATATTTCTATAAAACATATAAAAGAGTTGGGGGACTCCTACCAATATCGTCACGCCGCTTTCTCGCATACAGGCCAGCAGTTCATCGCTTTTGAGCGTTGGGATATAGGTAATTCGGCTTCGGCAGAACAGAGGAACAATTAGAGTAACCATAAATGGATAGGAATGGTGCAGGGGCAATATAGACAAAATATTATCTCTATCTAAAAAGAGTTTCAATTTATCAATGCTTTGAAAATTGGAGTAGAAATTTTTGTGGCTGAGCATAACCCCTTTTGGTTTTCCGGTGGTGCCTGAGGTATAAAGGATAGAGGCGAGGTCTTGGGGGAATACTTCAGGTAGAGATTTTGAATGAGGTTTCGCCTCACTCAAAGGAGAAGCGGAGGTTA
>DAOWKH010000047.1 GCA_030639955.1 Candidatus Omnitrophota bacterium
AATTGAAAATTCTAAAATTGAAAATTCAATGATAATTGAAAATTGATAATTGTAAATTCTGACGAGCAAAGCGAGGAAGTTGTGTTTTACTCAAAGTCCTTCATCTTCACCTCTAAAGAAATTCCTGCTGAGGCAGAGATTATCAGCCATCAGCTGATGCTGCGTTCCTCTTTAATTAAAAAGGTCAGTTCCGGGGTCTATGCCTATTTGCCCTTGGGCCTAAGGGTATTAAACAAAGTAGAGCAGATAATCAGAGAAGAAATGAATAAATTAGGGGCGGAAGAACTTTCACTTTCTATTCTTCAGCCATTATCCATCTGGAAGAAATCCAAGCGCGATGTTGTGTTGGGAAAGGTGATGATTTCTTTTACAGATAGGCATAAAAAGCAGATGGTTTTGGGACCTACCCACGAAGAAATAATTACAGATTTGGTCGCCCAGAGAATTAATTCTTATAAAGCCCTTCCTTTAATTCTCTACCAGATTCAAACCAAATTCCGCGATGAAATTCGCCCGCGCTATGGAGTAATCCGAACCTGCGAGTTCACAATGAAAGATGCTTATAGTTTTGATAAAGACGATGCCGGATTAGCAGAAAATTACGAAAAGATGAAAATCGCTTATCAGAGCATCTTTAATCGCTGCGGGCTATCTCATTGTAAAATAAAACAGGCCGATTCAGAGATGATGGGTGGAGATCTCTCTCACGAATTCGTGATTTATTTGGAGTCGGGAGAGAAGATTGAAATGGGGCATATCTTTAAATTGGGAACAAAATATAGCGATGTCTTTAATGCTAATTACAATGATGAGAGAGGAAAGCAAAGACCAATAGTAATGGGCTGTTATGGAATTGGCCTGGATAGGATAATTGCCGGTTGTATCGAAAAGCACCACGACAAACAAGGGATTATCTGGCCATCTTCGCTTACCCCTTATGATGTTTTAATTATCCCCTTAGATTACAAATCTTGCCTGTCGGCAGACAGGGAAAAAGAGGTTATCTCTTATGTTGATTTTCTTTCTCAAGAATTGGAGAATAAAAAGATGGAAGTTCTTGTGGATGACCGTTTGGAAAGTGCAGGAATTAAATTTAACGATGCGGATTTAATCGGTATCCCTCTAAGAATAATTATTGGAAAGAAAAACTTTGCGCAGGGAAAGGCGGAGATAAATCTGAGAAAGGGAGAAAAGATAGTTTGTGATAAAGGTGAAGTGATAGAAAGGGTTTCAGAAATAATACGCAGTGTTGACAAAAAGCACACAATGTGATATATTTTAATTATGGAAATTTACTATCATTGGGATAATAAAAAGAATGAATTACTTAAGCAATATAGGAATATCTGTTTTGAACAAATTGTTATGCATGTCGATAAAGGCGACCTAATAGATATTATTGAACATCCCAATAAAAAGAAATACCCTAATCAAAAAATGCTCGTTGTAGCTGTTAATGAATATGCATATCTGGTCCCTTTTGTTGAAGAAAAGGAAAATGTATATTTTTTAAAAACAATTATACCCAGCCGAAAGGCTACAAAAAAATACTTGCGAGGTGAAAAATGAAAAAAGTAAAATTAGACAAACAGGAACAAAAATTGCTGGATTCTTATGAGCGTGATGAATGGAAATCTGTTAAAAATGTAAAGCAAGAAATCAAAAAACACCAAGAGTATGCACGTAATACACTAAAAAAGGATAAAAGGATTAACATTAGAATATCGTCAAAGGACCTTGAGGATATTCAGGTTACTGCCTTAGAAGAAAATCTTCCCTATCAGACACTAATAGCAAGCGTGCTTCACAAATTTGTTTCTGGAAAATTTATCGAAAATAAATGAAAAATTAGCTGACCAATTAGTGAAAAAAATAAAATCTCTAATAAGTCATTTGAAACTGACCTGAATCCGCGCCGAAATCGGCACTCAAGGCAGGTGAGATTGAATGTTAGCTGTGTAATAATCAAAAATTTCTTTGACTTTGTACATTGATTGGATGTACAATAAAGCTATGAAATTTGAATGGGATTCAGAAAAAAACGAATGGTTAAAAAAAGAAAGGGGAATATCTTTTGAACGAATTATTTTCCATTTGTCTCAAGGTGATTTATGGAAAGTAGCTGATCATTCTGATCAAGGAAAATATCCCGGACAAAAAATTTATTTTGTTATTGTGGAAAATTATATTTACATGGTTCCACATGTTAAAGAAAAGGACCAGATATTCTTGAAAACCATAATTCCCAGTAGAAAAGCAACAAGGGATTATGAAAAAGAAAAGGAGAGAAACGATGAAATATGATAAGGAAGAACAGTCCATTTTAGATGCTTATGAAAAAGGTAAAATCAAGGTAAAATCTCCATCAAAAAAAGAAATGCATAATGTTAAAACTATAGCGGAAACCACTTTTCGGAAAAATCGTCGCATTACGATCCGCCTATATGATCACGATTATCAAGGAATCCAAAAAACAGCAATGGAAAAAGGTATTCCCTATCAAACATTAATTTCGGGAATGATTCATCAATATATAGAAGGGGATCTTGCGGAAAAGAAAACTTCCTAACAACGCATTACAGCAGGTTGTAAATCTACGTTTTTTGATTACTGATTGAGTGGGATTTTTGTGTTTTGAGCGAGAAATGCAAAATCTCCTTGATGAAAAAAGTATCCGCCTACGCTCCATCCTTCGAAGCAGAGCTTCTGCGGAGGACGGGCAAGGCTTCGGCGGATTCAATGCAGCCATACGATTTAGTCTCCTTATAGTCGTCTAAATCGTGGCTTTATTGAATGAAAAAATTCAATAAAATTACTATTATCGGCACAGGTTTGATTGGTGGTTCCCTGGGATTGGTTATAAAAAGAAAAAGATTGGCCAAGGAGGTCTTTGGCATTGCCAAGCATCAAAAAACGATAGAGGAGGCAATAAAGCTCGGGGCGATAGATAAAGGGAGTTTGAAATTAAGAGATGTCAGAGAAAGCGAGTTGATAATTGTTTGCACGCCGGTGGGAGAAATTGTTCACACTGTCCAGAAAATCATTCCTTTTTTAAGTCAGGGTTGCCTGATAACTGATGTAGGCAGCGCAAAGAAAAGAATTACCCAGGAAATAGAAAAAATCCTGCCCCGGGGAATTCATTTTGTTGGCGGTCATCCATTAGCCGGGTCAGAAAAAAGAGGAATCGAATCTGCGCGAATAGAATTATTCGCTAACTCAGTTACCTTTTTAATAAAATCAAAGGGAACAGATATAACCGCTTTAAAAAAGATTGAGCAATTATGGGAAGAAACAGGAAGCAGGATAAAAATTATCTCTGCTGCTATGCACGATAAAATTGTGGCTGAGATAAGCCATTTGCCCCATATTGCCGCCGTAGGTTTGGTAAATTCCGCCTCTAACAGATATCTAAAATATGCGGCTAAGGGTTGGAAAGATTTGACCCGTATTGCTTTAAGCGATGTCTTATTGCGGAAAGATATCTGTTTAGACAATAAAGAAGAGATTGGTAGGGCTTTAGGGGGTTTTATTGAGCATTTAATAATAATGCGAGATTTAATTCAGAAGGGGAACTCGCAAGGAATAACAAAGGAATTTAAAAAAGCAAGGCAGAAAAAATTAAAGCAGGAAAGGATAATTATCGCTATTGACGGACCTGCGGGAGCGGGAAAGAGTGTAGTGAGCCAAAAATTAGCGGCCAAATTGGGCTTTGGCTATTTAGATACCGGGGCAATGTATCGGGCAATTACCTTAAAGGCGATAAAGCAGAAAATTGATTTAACAAATGAAGCTCGCTTAATAAAAATGTCTCAGCAGACGGAGATTGATTTTGTGTTTAAAAAAGAAAAGGGGGCGGTTTTGCTTCTGGATGGAAAAGATGTCCACAGGGAGCTTAGAAAAGAAGAAATAACCAATAAGGTCTTCTATTTAGCCAAACTTCCTAAGATAAGAAAAAGGATGGTTAGCTTACAGCGAAAGATAGGTGAAGGCAGAGATATTGTTGCTGAAGGCAGGGATATGGGGAGTGTTGTTTTTCCTCAGGCAAAGAAATTTTACTTAGATGCCTCTATAAAAGAAAGAGCAAAACGAAGATACAAACAACTCCTCACCCAGCCGCTAGGTCTACGAGGAGAAAAACCATCTTCGAAAAAGATTGAGCAGGATATCAAAATTAGAGACAAAAAAGATAGTGAAAGAAAAGTTGCCCCTTTAAAAAGGGTCAAAGATGCGGTTTATATTGACACGACAGAAATGAGTATTAAACAGGTAGTGAAGAGAATTCTGGATAACCTGTAAAGTAATATCAAAAATCAAATATTAAAAATCAAAATGACAAATCAAAAATCAAAAATTTTACATTTTAATCTGTAATTTTGATATTTGCATTTTACATTTTGAATTTTCTTTAATGCTTTACTCTTTTTTGACTTGTTTGGCAAAGGTTCTTCTAAGAATATTTTTTCGCCTAAAAATAGTCGGCGCAGAAAACATTCCTCAAAAAGAAGGATGTATCATTGTCTCTAATCATGTAAGTTTTTTAGACCCTATAGTTATCGCAGCAGTTTGTTTCCGCAAAATAAATTTTTTAGCCCGCGAAAGTTTGTTTAAAAACTATTTTTTTGGAAAACTCCTTCGTTCCGTTAATGTAATTCCCCTGGTGCGCAATAGCTCTGATTTTAAGGCTCTAAAGAGGGCTTTAAACAATTTAAAAGAAGGCGGAGTTACCGCTCTTTTTCCTCAAGGAACTCGTGGGGGAAATTGGCAGAGAATCAAGGGGGGAGCAGGATTTTTAGCCCAACAGGCAAACGTTTGCATTATTCCGGCTTATATAAAAGGCACAGATAAGGCTTTACCGCGGGGAGCTAAATTCATTAGATTTTATCCGATAGCTGTTTATTTTGGGAAAAGGATAATCCCCCTATTAGAGAAATCTAAACAGAATATAGCCGGTAGGTCTACGAAAGGAATAAATGCTGAGATAATCAAAAGAACAGAAGAATTGCGTAGGTTAAGTTGAATTACCCCCACTGTTTCGTCCGCCTGAGGCGGAGCGAAACAAAACGGTGGGGGTCAATTCCGCCATACAATTTAGTTTCCTTATCAGTCGCCTAAATTGTGGCATCATTGAATGAAACTAAAATTAGCCAAAGAATATGGATTTTGTTGGGGTGTAGAAAAGGCAGTTGATAAAGTTAAGGAGTTGCTAAAAAAGAAAAAAGTGGCTTATTGCTTAGGTCCTTTGATTCACAATCCTCAGATTAATGACCTATTAGTTAAGCGGGGGTTAAGAATTATCAAGGATTTAAGAAAAGCGAAAAGTGGGGTTTTAGTAATCCCTGCACATGGACTTCCAAAGACAATAATCAAAAAGGCAAAGGAGAAAGGATTAAAATTAATTGACGCCACCTGTCCCTTTGTAGAAAATCTCCAGCAAATTGTGACCCGGCTTTCTCAGCAAAATTACCAAGTAATAATTGTTGGAGAAAAGAAGCATAAGGAAGTGCAAACATTAATGAGTTTTGCTGATAAAGCAGAAGTGATTGAAGATATTTCCGAAATCAAAGACAAAAAATTTCTTTTCGAAGACCTAACGGCTAAAATTGCGATTATCGCTCAAACAACTCAAACAAGAAAAAGGTTTGCTAAAATAATAAAAGAACTATTAAAAAAGGAGTTTCAGGAAATAAGAATATTTAATACCCTTTGCAGAGTTGTGCAAAACAGACAGGAAGAAGCGGCCAAATTAGCCAAAAGAGTGGAGCTGATGTTAGTCATCGGAGGAAAGGAGAGCGCTAATACAGGAAGATTGGCGGAGATTTGCGCTGCCAAAAGAGAAACTTACCATATTGAAGCTGCAGATGAAATAAGGCGAAAATGGTTGAAAAAAAAGAAGAAAATTGGTATAATTACAGGGACATCTACGCCAAAGTTTCTTGTAGAAGAGGTAGTTAAGAGGATAAATGAAATCCAAACTTGAAGATTTATTAGAAGCAGGAAAATTTTCTTTTCTAAACGAGAATTACGATGAGGCAATAAAATATTTCCAAAAGATTTTAAAAAAGGATTCTCAGAATGCTGAGACCTACTACAATTTAGGCATAGTCTATGAAGCTAAAAATATGCTAAAAGAAGCAAAGGAGGCATTTAATAAAACTTTAGAAATAAACCCAAAATATAAATTAGCAGAAGAGCATCTGGCGAAATTGGTAGGGGAGTAAAACAAAAAGGAGGAAAAATGAAAAGAGTTGCGTTTTGTTTGTTGATTTTAAGCTTGTTGAGTTTGACTGGCTGCGGTACTTCAGAGGCACTCAGAAGAAAAGTGAACAAACAATCTACTGTTATTACTAATTTAAACACTGCCATTGAGCAATTAAATTTCCAACTGGAAGAGCTGGGCAAAGCAAAAAAAGAGCTTTTTCAGACAAAAATAGAATTAGAACATAAATTGAAAAAAGAGCTATCTCAAGGAGATTTAAAAGTGCAGCTCCAAGAGCGAGGTTTGATAATCATAGTTAGCAATAACATCCTCTTTGACCCCGGCCAAGTATTTATTAAACCGCAGGCAAAAGAAAGTTTGAATAAAATTGCAAAAATAATCAATGAGAGTTGTTCGGACAAATTAATAAGCGTAGAGGGACATACGGATAATAGACCAATCAGATACTCAGCAAAATACCCCTCTAATTGGGAACTTTCAGCATCCCGAGCTACCGGAGTTGTGCGTTATTTAATCAAACAAGGGGTTTTTCCACAGCGACTTTCAGCAATGGGCTATGGCGAATATCATCCTATAGACACTAATGATACTCCTCAAGGAAGGGCAAATAACAGAAGGGTAGAGATAGTTATTTCTCTTCAAAGTCTACCTTCTTTTGTCGTAGACCTACCGGTTGAACCAGAAGAGGGCGAGGAAAAATAGCAAAGCAATGAATTTTTCGCAACAAAAAGAACTTTTTGATAGCCAATCGTCTTTCCAGAAAAGAAGGTTTCTGAATATAGGGAAAAAAATGCTTCTGGAGTTCTCAGGCGAAAAGACTATCTTCTTATTCATTGGACTTTTTTTGCTCTTGGTCTTGACATTCTGTCTGGGGATTGAGAGAGGGAAGAGAATTAAACCGATTCGCAGTGTTGAATTAAAAGAAATAAAGGTAAAATCTGTCGTAGACCTACCGGCTGAAAGCCCTAAAGATACCTCAATCTCCTTTTTATATACAATTCAATTAGCCACTTACAAAAGCCAGAAATATGCAAATCAAGAACTAAAAGAATTGCAGGGATACGATCCCAGGGTAGAAAGGCAAGGAAATCTATGGGTAATCTATGCAGGTAAATTTGAGTCCAAAAAAGAGGCAAATGCGGTTTTGAAAAAAATAAACAAAAAAAATCGCTATAAAGATCCTCTTGTGAGAAAAATTCCTCAATGAAATTTTGCTTTAAAATATTTTTTTGCTTAATTTTAATTAGTAATTATTCATTTTATGCCCGACCGGTAGACCTTTGGGCGGATGAACTTTCATCCTCATTAAGATTACTCTATAGTGAGAAAAAGATTATTAGAGATAAAACCGCCTATCGATTAGCAAAGCAAGGAACAGAAGAAGCGAGAAGGGAATTTATCTCCTTGATTCAGACGGCAAATGGTGACCTTAAAGAAACAGCAATAATCGCCCTGGGGATGCTGGAAGTAAGAAATACCAACCCGCAAAAACGAAGGATATCTCTTGATATTCTTCATTCACAACTAAAAAACAGAAATTGGCGCATCCGTCAGACAGCAAGTATTGCCTTAGGAATTATTGGGGATAAAAGAGCAATCACTGAGCTAAAAAAACTCTCCAAGGATTGTGAGCCTGTCCGGGAAGCTGCAAAATCGGCATTGGATAAAATTGAATATTTAACTAAGTTAAAAGAAATAAAAAAATTATGGAAGGAAGGAGATGAAAGAGTAGACAGGGGAAATCTGAAAGAATCCTTCTCTTTTTTTAAACAAATAATTGCTCAAGATAAAGAAAATAAATTTGGATTTACTGATGATGCTGAATTTAGTTTAGGTTATATTTACGCAAGAGGAGGTAGATATAAAAAAGCAATCTCTATATTTAATAATTTGTTGGATAAATATCCAAACTTTGAAAAAGGGGATAAGCTACTATATTGCTTAGCCCTCTGTTATTTAAACCTTGGAAAATATAAAGCGGGAAACGAGACCCTGTTATTGCTCAAGCAAGAATTTCCAGATGGGCAAGTAACAAGGAATATTCAAGGATTGTTAGAGAGATTGCTGAAAAATTCAGCAATCTCTGATTACAACGATTAAAAGACGATTACACAGATTAAATTTTGTGTTGGTAAATCGGTGTAATCTTTTTTAAATCTGCGTAATCAGGCGAAGCCAAAGGAGGCAAAAAAATGGAAAATGAATTGACAGAACAGAAACAAGGTTTTTTAAAAAACTTTATCAGCGATTGGAAAGGGGTATTTGTAAAACCCAAAGATTTCTTTGCCGCAACGACAATGGAATACGGAAAAGCCCTGAAGTTCGCCGGCATCAATATTCTTATCTACAGCATAGGAACTGCTTTTATCACCCAAACTTTGAGAAAAACCCTTTTCTTTAATCCTCTGCTGCTCTTTGTTTATATCTTTATCTCCACCTTTTTAGGCCTATTTATACTCAGCTTTATTATGCATTGCTTCTTTAAGATATTCGGCGGCAAAGGAAGTTACAAAGAGAGTTTAGGAGTGCGGGCTTATTCCTTGGCTATCTCTATATTTTCATGGATTCCAATTGTAGGGATTATTGCCGAAATTTATGGTTTGTATATCACTGTCCGGGGAGGAGAGGTAAAACATAATCTCTCTGCGGGAAAATCGGTTGCCGCAGTAGTTATCTCGCTGCTCCTTCCCCTGTTGTTAGTGTTTGCTATCTTTGCTACCACCTTGGGAATGCTGAGGAGATAAGTAAATTAGGGCGCATAGCTCATTTGGGCGGTTGGCGCAGTTGGTTAGCGCGTCTGCTTGACGTGCAGAAGGTCACTGGTTCGAATCCAGTACCGCCCACCAGATTTGCGAACGTAGCGTGCAAATCTGTCCCGAGAAATTTAAGCAAAGCTAAAATTTCATCCCGAAATTCCGACCAATAGGAGGAATTGAGGGAAACAATTTACGGAAGTCCCTCGGTTGCTCCCAGAGGTCGCAACCTCGGGATGAATTTTCCTTATGGGAAATTCAAGGGGCAAATTTCTTTAGTTCTGAAGAAAAGTTTGTCCTGAAATTCCGACTAACAGGAGAAATTGAGGGATCTAAATAAATGTTAACAGGATTTTTTTATTTTTCCCTATTTTTAAACAGTTTTTAAAATAAATAAAAAAACACTTGACAAAGAAAGGGGAATGTGGTAAAATCCTTTTAAGTAAAAAAGTAAGTAAGATGTATATTTTTAAGCGGAGGTAGAAAAATGAGAAAAATCCACGGAAAAAAATTTTGGTCAGTAGCAATAACTATTGCTTTTTTATTAAACAGTGTCCCTTATCCGGCTTATGGGATGAAGATGTTGGGGATAGAAAATGCTTTTGATGGTAAAGACGCTGGAGGCGGAAGAGATAAAAAGCTTAATAAGCAAATATTCGATATTGCCTATCAAGTAGGAGGGAAAGGATTAATTACCCATGAAATGATAAATCTGGTTTTAAGGAAATTATTTAATGATGGAAAAGCAGGGAATATCTACGGCTTCACGCCAGAAGAATTTAAGGAGATTACCGCCGAACCTTGCGAGGAACTAACTAAAGCAATAAAGGAATATAAATCTGATGTTGAAAAAGCCGTTGAGCGAGTTGACAAAATGCTCAACGAAAGATATGGTGATAAATTCACAAAGAAGATAGATATAAAGAATAGTAGAATTGCTCTATTTAAGATAAAAGATGGAGATGAAGTTGAACGATTCTTTGGTCATAATTGGGGTTATCGGTATGAACATGCAGGTCGTGCAGGCAAAAGATGGATGAAAGATGGCGACCCCATACCCACACCGGTAGTAGTCTACCAAGATGTGGATATGTTTTCACATGTGGCAGAAGTAAGTAGAGAGGTTTTAAACGAAAGGTTGGTAATATCTAATTTGCCAAAAGGGATAGTTCCATTAGATCTCCTTCTTCTTCATCCAATCCTTGAATTAAGGGTTAGAGATATTTTAAAGGAGTATTTAGTGAGTCGTAATTATTATAAGAAAATTTTTAATAAGCCAGAAAAAATAAAAGAATCTAAATATGAAACAATAAGGCAACTTGCAGAGTTAGAAATACGTCAAGAAGATATAGATATAGCTATATGGCAAATAGAGATAGATGAAGGAATTATTGATCCATTTCTTCCCCATAAACTTACTCAGAAAATTCCATGGGCTAACTTAGACCCAATACAGCATATTTTAGATGAACAGATAGCTAAAGATATAAGCACTGGCAAGTTTAAATTATACGATGAGCAGGCATTTGAAGAATCGCTAAAGCGAGGTGTCTATAAGGCAGAATATGACATTGCTTATACTGTTTTGCCATCATTGTTGGAAAAGAAACTGAGGTCTCTATTTAGGATTGTAGAGAAAGAATTTGGAGAAGGTGAACCTGATGGCTACTTAGAAGTTGCAGATGTTTTGGAGGATGCTTTGAGATGGCACCGGTTTGTCTGGGTTGAGGGAGATGATGCTTATGTGTCAGGAAGAGAAGAGAGACGTCTAGCAGCAATTAAGCGTATTTTGAATGCAGCAAAGGAAGTATCTGCTGAGTTTGGTTTAGTTTTAAACTATGATAGAGGAGATGATGGGATAGGCGATTTTAAGATTAGCTTTAATTTTGACAGAGTTACAATAGCACAGAAAGGGCCTCGGGTTATAGAACCTAAGGAATTAGATGTTGCTTACAGTGTTGAGGGCGATAAGGTGGCAAAAACAGAACCCGTCAATGAAGATGCGGGTACTGTAAGTGTAAAACAGTTTCTCAAATTCTGGGTTAGGCCTGCTTTTAAGGGTGGTAAAAGAGCAAAAAAGATGGAAGCATTATTGAATGCGATGGTAGGTGAGATTAGAGGAGCAATAGGCCCTGGGCAGAGAGAAGAATTAATAGAGGCATTGCTTATTGAAACAGGATATAACGCTGACAGAATAAAAATAGCGGCTCTGGTTTTACAAAGGGTTATAAATTCTGGAAACCCACAAGTTGTTATAAGTACGTGTGAAATACTTATGGGATTATCAGAGGAGAGAAGTGAAGAGGAGATGATGAAAGAGTTCTATGCTCATGAAAGAGTAATAGACTCCCGCATCAGAGAAAAAGTTGAATCTTGGGAACATCTAGATTGGATTGATGGAAAAAAAATTGCCAGAGAAAAGGAGGCAGAAGTGGAGGATGCCATCGCCCAAAGGGATTCCTTTATTAAAAAAAGAGCAATCGCCTACTCTGCTCGTTTGGTCTCTGCAGAATTATCCAGAAGATTTCTCGCCCACCACGAACCAGTTGTTGAAATCCCTGAGTGGAAAATAAGCAAAATAATCTCTGCAGAACAAGCAGCAAAGCAGGCATCAGAGGTTTATGAGGTTTATGCAGAGCTGCGTACTTTCTTTGAACAAACAAAGGAAGGAACGGATCTGGCATTAGCAACCCGCCTGAAACTTGAGAAAACAGATAAATCCCTTTCTCCAAATCAGCAAGGTGTTATTGTCGTCCCAGAGGAATTTATGGCAGAAACTAAAAGGGTTTTGGGAGATAACTTCTCACACATTAGTTTTCTTACGCCTTCTCAATCTATGGAACGGATAGCAGAAAATAAAAAGAAAGGCAATGTAAGAATGAGTGCTATAACTCCTGAAGATTCTCTTGAAGTATCAACAAATGAGGGAATGATACCCTGGTGCAATGAAATTTCCGAAGAGTGGACAACAACATTAGGTGAAGTTGGCGAAAATGAAGTAAATACTGCGCATTCTGTTATGCTTACTCATTTTCGCTGCTTAGTTAGTAGCGAACCTATTGTCCAACTTTCTCCTGAAACAAAGAATCTGCTGATGCTTACCTATAAGAATAATGGAATCGCAGAAGAAGAGGCGGCAAGCAGGATTGAGGCAATGGAAGGAGCGAATCTTGCGGATTTACAGGGGTTTTTCCCTGTAGACCATGCAACAAAGCTAAGGCGTGAAGAAACTCGGGAGATGTTAGGAGAGGCAGTCTAAAAACTCCACTTCGTAAGTATAGGATTATAAAAAAGGGCAGTTAAAATCTGCCCTTTTTTATTTAACAAGGTTGACTTTTTTGTTCAATTGGTATATGATAAAGCATAAATAAATGAGCAATCCGGCTGATTTCGGATGTTAGTTTTATTGAAAAAAATCAATGGGTACAAATATTATCCAAAAGATAATCCTTATCCAAGTTGCCTCATATTCGGTAAAACTTTCCGGGGCGATCCTGTGCATAGCGTTTGGGCATATAATGAACAAAATGGGTGGGCTGTTATTATAACAGTCTATCGGCCAGATCCTGAACTATGGATCAACTGGAGGGAAAGGAGGATATAGTTATGCTGCCTTTTGAAAAATGTCCTATTTGTGGTAGTAAATTGGTGGAAAAAGAAGTTGAAAAGTTGCTATTCGGTGGGAAAAATACTGCTGTATTGAAAGTGAAGGCTGAGGTATGTCTTCATTGTGGCGAACGCCTATATTCACAGAAAACTGTAGGTCGATTTGAACAGATCAGAGCAAAACTTGCACATCAAGAGACGGCAGATTTTCAGCTATTGGGACAATCGTTTCAAGTAGTTTAATAAAGTTATCAAGCGAAAATAATCTTTGCCGGGAGATTTGCGACACCTAAATAAAAACAATGAACCTTCAAACCTTACGCCATAGCACAGCCCATATTCTTGCCCAAGCTGTTCAAGAACTCTATCCTGATGTCAAATTGGGGATTGGCCCGGCTATTGAGCAGGGATTTTATTATGACTTTGACTATCCGAAAGGGTTTACGCTCGAGGACTTGGAAAGGATAGAAGAGAAAATGAGAGAGATAATTAAAGCTAATATTTCTTTCTCAAAACAAGAGATTTCCAAATCTGCGGCGATAAAACTTTTTAAGAAATTAGGCGAGAATTATAAATTAGAGTTGATTGAAAAGATAGAAAGCGATAAGGTCTCTATATATAAACAGGGGAACTTTGTTGACCTGTGCAAGGGTCCGCATCTGAAATCTAGCAGTGAGGTAAAAGCATTTAAATTGCTCAGCACTGCCGGGGCTTATTGGCGAGGTAAATCTGAGAACAAGATGCTCCAGAGAATCTACGGCACTGTCTTTGAAAACAAAGAGGATTTAGAAAGATATCTGAAGAATTTAGAAGAGGCGAAGAAAAGAGACCATCGTAGATTGGGAAAGGAGTTAGACCTGTTTAGCTTTCATCCCGAGGCACCGGCTGCTCCGTTCTATCATCCTAAAGGGCTAATTCTTTATCAAAATTTGATTGATTTTTGGCGTAAGGAGCATCAAAAAGAGGGCTATTTAGAAATCAAAACTCCTTTAATCTTGGAAGAAAACTTATGGAAACAAAGTGGTCACTATGAGCATTACAAAGAACATATCTATTTTACCGAGCTTGCCGGAAGGAGATATGCAGTGCGACCGATGAACTGCCCGGGTTGTCTGCTGCTTTATAAAGAAAAACAACATTCTTACCGCGAATTTCCCTTAAAATTTGCCGAATTGGGTCTGGTGCATCGGCAAGAGCTTTCAGGGGTCACCCATGGCTTATTTAGGGCAAAGGCGTTCACTATTGATGATGCCCATATCTTTTGCCTTCCTTCCCAACTTACAGATGAAATAATCAAAGTGAGTAACTTGATTTTAAGAATTTATAGGAGTTTGGGATTCACAGAATATAACATTGAACTTTCTACCCAGCCAGAAACCTCAATCGGCACTGACCAAATGTGGGAGAGAGCCACTAATTCTCTTCGTGAGGCATTGGAAAAAAGCAAAATAGAGTATAAGGTAAAAGAGGGGGAGGGGGCGTTTTATGGACCCAAGATTGATTTCCATATCAAGGACTGCTTGCAAAGAACGTGGCAATGTGGTACAATTCAGGTTGATTTCTCAATGCCCGAGAGATTCAATTTAGAGTATATTGATAAAGATAGCAAGAAATATCCGATAGTGATGATTCACCGGGCTGTCTTTGGCTCGATAGAGAGATTCTTGGGAATCCTGATCGAACACTATGGCGGTGCCTTTCCCTTCTGGCTCGCTCCTGTTCAGATAAGAATTATTACTATCGCCCAGCGGCATATTTCTTATGCTCAAGAAGTAAAAGAGAAATTGCAGAACGCCTCTTTAAGAGTGGATATTGATTTTCGTGATGAGAAAATAGGTTATAAAATCCGCGCGGGAGAACTCCAGAAAATCCCCTATCTTCTGATTATCGGAGATAAAGAAGAAAAAGAGAAAAATATCGCTGTTCGGGAAAGAGGGAAGGGAGATGTAGGAAAAAAGGAGGTGGAGATATTTCTAAAAGATTTAAGAAATTTAAGAGAGAAAAAAGGGCAAGAATAAATACGCAAATCCGAGCAAGAGAAATTCGGCTAATTGGCTTGAAAGGAGAGCAAGAAGGAATCGTATCTTTAGAAAAGGGGTTAAAATTGGCACAACAAGAGGGGTTAGATTTGGTAGAGGTTGCTCCTAATGCTAATCCGCCGGTATGCCGAATCATCAATTTTAGTAAATTTAGATACGAACAGAATAAACGAAAGAAAGAAACCGAGAAAAAGCATAAAAAAGGAGACCTAAAAGAAATTAGAATACGCCCTCACATTGGCGAACACGACTATAATGTAAAACTTCAACAGGCAAGTAAGTTTTTGCAAGAAAAACACAAAGTGAAAATAAAGTTATTTTTTAAGGGAAGAGAAATAAGATATTTCGCTGATGGACAAAAGCTCATAGAAAGATTTGCCCAAGCCCTTGAAGAGAAAGGGAAGATAGAGATGTCTCCCTTTAGAGAAAGAAGGAATATAATTGTAGTAATAGCGCCTATACCATGAAAACCAAAATTAAAACCAAAAAGAGTGTAAGCAAGCGTTTTAGAATAACAAAGAGGGGCAAAATAAAAAGAAATAAGGCCTACGGTAGCCATCTTTTAAGCAAAAAAAGCAGTAAGAGAATGCGCAGATTAAAAACAGCGGATTCGGTGAATAAAGCGGATATTAAGAAGATTAAGAGATTGTTAGGCTAAAGTGAAACTACGATTTAGCAAGTTCCGAAGTTTCGGGACGAAGCTAAATCGTCTAGTTGAACTTTACCCCCCACCACTTTTTCAGAGAAATTAAACCAAAGTAGAAAAGTGGTGGGGGGTTCAATGCGTTCAATAACTTACGTTGTGCTTCGCACTTCCGTAAGTTATGAACTTATTAAATGTCGCGAACAACTAATGCGCCGGCTTCTCGCAAAAGAAGAAAGAAAATCTTAAAATTAGCTAAGGGCTTTCGCGGTGGGAGAAGCAAGCTTTACCGCACAGCTACGGAAACTGTAAATAGAGGTCTGGCTTATAATTACCGCGACCGCAAGGTAAAAAAGAGGAATTTTAGAAGTTTATGGATAATTAGAGTAAATAATGCGGCGAAACTTAACGGGATTTCTTATCGCAGTTTTATCCAAGGATTGAAAAAGGCAAATATTGAAATAGACAGGAAAATTCTGGCAGATTTAGCAGTAAATGACCCTCAGGCGTTTAAGAAAATAGTGGAAGTGGTAGGAAAATATTAAACTAAATGGACTTTGTCCATTTCTATCCTGCTCCATTCGCTTCGCTCATTTCGCAGGCTCTCGCTTATGGCGAGAAAGGAAAGGAGGTCTCTAATGCGGCAATTTGCTGTAATCGGTCTGGGAAGATTTGGTTCAAGTGTGGCAAAAACCTTGACTGAGAAAGGACACCAGGTCATGGCTGTTGATATTGATAAAGAAAAAGTCCAAAATATTTCTTCATTGGTTACCCAAGCTGTACAGATAGACGCTACTGATGAGAAAGTACTGCGCACAATAGGGATTAAAGATATGGATATAGTTATTATAGCCATCGGTAAAAATTTAGAGGCAAGTATTTTGGTTACTTTAATTTTAAAAGAGATG
>DAOWKH010000100.1 GCA_030639955.1 Candidatus Omnitrophota bacterium
CGCCCGCTTCCCGTAGAAAATACTTTATTCAGGGATTTTTAGAAAGTTTACTTATCAAAAGAGCAGAAGCCGAACAGAAGTAAGTTAGCCGGTCGTGTACACCAAAACCACCAAATTCAAATCATCCTTTCTCTTTCTTACTCTTATTTCCCTTTTTGCTATTCTTTTAATTCGTTTATTTTGGCTACAGCTTGGTTATTTTCCTCCCCTCAAAAATAATCAACAGTATAAATTTATTCTTAGAATAAAACCCCAGCGGGGAATTATTTATGACCGCAACGGAAAGAAGTTAGCGGTCTCTTTAAGAGCCAATTCTGTTTATGCCCTTCCCAGAGAAATAAAAGATAAAGCCAGGACTGCCGAGATTTTAAGTGAGCATTTGAATTTATCTCAGAAAAACCTGCTCAGAAAATTTTCCCAAGAATCTTTTGTTTGGCTAAAAAGAAAAATTAGCTTTGCTGAAGAGAAAGCAATTAAAAAAGCACTATTGAAAGGGGTTTATCTTCTCCCCGAAGAGAAAAGGTTTTATCCTCAGGGGGAATTAGCCGCTCATTTATTAGGGTTTTGTGATATAGATAATAAAGGATTAGAAGGTATAGAATTATTTTATAACAGTTATTTAAAAGGCTGGGAGGGCTGGAGATTTAGCGAAAAGGACGCTCACCATTCTGAAATAGCTGCTTTTGAGAAGAAAAATATTCCCGCAGTAAACGGCTATAATTTGCTGTTAACCATTGATATTGTTATTCAATATATTGCAGAGAAAGAATTAAAAAAAACGGTAGAGAAGTATAGACCTTTATCTGCAACAGTTATTGTTTTAAACCCGCAGAGTGGCGCACTTCTCGCCTTGGCTAACTATCCTACTTATAACCCCAATTCTTTTTCTTCCTTTTCTCCTTCTTTTTATCGCAATCGAGCAATCACCGATTTCTTTGAGCCCGGCTCTGTATTCAAGATTATCACTGCTTGTGCGGCTTTAGAAGAAAAGATAGCAAAATCAAACGACACATTTTATTGCGAGAAGGGAAGATATTACTTTAAAAGTCAGGTTTGCATGATTATCATCCTTACGGGAAATTAACCTTTTCTGAAGTAATTGAGAAATCAAGCAATATTGGGATTAGCAAGATAGCTCAAATTTTAGGCAAAGGAAAACTCCATAATTATATTCTTAAATTTGGCTTTGGCTCTACTACGGGCATAGACTTCCCTGGCGAGGTAAGGGGATTGATAAAGCCGCCCAAAGAATGGCAGGATATTCACATCTTAAATATTCCAATGGGGCAGGGAGTAGGGGTTAGTTCTTTGCAGTTGGCGCGGGCAATTTCTGTTATTGCTAATGGAGGGGAGTTGGTTCAACCTTATTTAGTAGAGGAGATAAGAGATGAGAGAGGAGAAAAGATAAAATGGTTTTCTTTCTCTAAACAGAGAATAATCAGCAAACAGACCGCCGGGCAGATGAGTGAAATTTTGCAAAGAGCGGTGGAGAGAGAGACAGGTAAAAATGCGAGGATTAAGGGATATAAAGTAGCCGGCAAAACAGGCACTGCTCAAAAGGTAAATCCAAAAGGAGGGTATTATAAAGATAAATTTATTGCTTCCTTTATTGGTTTTCTACCGGCTGAGGATCCTTTAATATCTATAGTTGTAGTTGTTGACCGGCCGCAGGGGGCGCATTTTGGCAGTGTAGTAGCCGCTCCTCTGTTTCAAAAAATAGGGAAGCAGGTGGTGGAATATTTAAAATAAAATCCCAATGACCAAATCCCAATGCCCAATCAAATCCCAATTCTTTAAATCCCAAACAGGAAATAACAATATTGGGGCTTGGGGCTTGGGGCTTGGTTGGTCATTGGTCATTGGGGCTTGGGGTTTTTATTGAGATGAAGCTTTCTACTTTAATTAAAGGTTTAGATATCGTTTCTTTCCATGGTGGAGATCCTGAAATTAAAGGAATATCGGCTAATTCCGGACAGATAAGAGAAGGGTATTTATTCGTGGCAATCGAAGGCGAGAAGAATAATGGCCATCGCTTTATAGAAGAAGCAATCAAACGGGGAGCAGCAGCAGTGGTGTTGGAAGAGGATATTCCTCTAAGGCCGGATTTTCCAGCAGTGAAGGTCCAGAACTCCCGTCGGACTATTTCAAAGCTCGCAGTTCGTTTTTATGGCCAGCCATCTTCCAAGCTCAATCTTATTGGAATTACCGGCACCAACGGAAAAACCACTGTTTCTTATTTAATCAAGAATATTTTAGAAAATTTTGGCAAGAGGATTGGTCTATTGGGAACAATAAATTACGAGATTGGCGACAGGGTAATTCCGGCCACCAATACTACTCCGGATGCGGCTATTTTAAATTCCTATCTACAAGATATGGTTAAAGAAGATACTAATTACGCTATCTTAGAGGTCTCTTCGCATTCTATCTGTCAGCATCGCATTGACGGACTCGACTTTAACAGCGGAATATTTACTAATTTTGGCCATGACCATTTGGATTATCATCATAGTTTGGAGGATTATTTCCAGACAAAAAGGAGATTCTTTCAAAAACTGCCTCCGGGGAGTAAAGCCATAATTAATATTGATGACCCTCGCAGTAAAGAAATAAGCAGGGGAATTAAAGCAAAAATTTTTGACTATGCAATAGAGCAGGAAGCAGATGTTTTTATCAAGCCCTGCTCTCTCCTCCTTTCCCTTGTGGGAGTCCGGTTTATACTCTCTACGCCCGATGGAGAATTTCCTATAGAATGTTCCCTTATCGGCAGATATAATGTCTATAATATTTTAGCCGCGGTTTGCTTTTGTTTAAATGAAGGTGTGCCTTTAGAGATAATCACTTCCTGTTTAAAAAATTTTCCCGGTGTGCCCGGGCGCCTGCAGAAGGTTGATTGTGGGCAGGATTTTATATTATTTGTTGACTATGCTCATACACAAGAGGCATTGAAAAGTGTATTAACTAATCTGAAAAGCTCAATGAGTGATGGGAAATTGATTACCATCTTTGGTTGCGGGGGAGATAGAGACAGACAAAAAAGAGCGCAGATGGGAAGGGTAAGTAGTGGACTCTCCGATATGGTTATTCTGACTTCGGATAATCCCCGCAGTGAGGACCCTCAGGCGATTATCCAGGACATCGCCAAAGGGATGGAAAAGGATAATTACGAGATAATTTCAGACAGAGAAGAGGCGATTAGAAGAGGGATTGGTTTTGCTAAAAGAGGAGACATTATCCTGATCGCTGGCAAAGGGCACGAGAAATATCAGATTTTCAGGGATACTGTGGTTCCCTTTGATGATGTGGAAGTGGCAAGGAGAATAATAAATTCCAAATGAGGATGTTCGTTAGAGAACTTTTACAAGCCACAAAAGGCAGGTTAATAAAAGGGAATCCTAATACTCCTTTTTCCGGCATATCCATTGACTCGCGCACTATTAAAAAGGGAGAGCTCTTTATTGCCCTCAAAGGAAAAAATTTTGATGGGCATAATTTTATTGACGAAGCGATTGAAAAAGAAGCAGGAGGAATATTATTTCATTCCTCTCTCTACCCTCTACCCTCTACCCTCTACTCTTCTTTTATAGTTAAGGTTGCTGATACCACAAGGGCATTGGGGGATTTTGCCTCTTACCAACGGAGAAAATTTGACATTCCCCTAATTGCTATTAGCGGTAGCAACGGCAAGAGCACAGTAAAGGAATTAATCGCTTTTCTACTTTCCTCCCATAGGCCTACCGGTCGTAGACCTACCGGTAAATACGAAGTTTTAAAGAGTGAAAATAATTGGAATAATTGTATTGGCCTTTCTTTGAGCTTATTAAAATTAAACCCCCAGCATCAAGTAGCAGTGGTGGAAATGGCTACTAATCACTTTGGGGAATTGAAAAGATTGGGGGAGATTGGCCAGCCAACTATCGGAGTTATCACCAATATTGGCAAAGCTCACCTTGAGTTTTTTAAAGATATTGAAGGAGTATACAGGGCGAAGATGGAATTATTAGAAAATTTATCTCCTGATGGGACAATCGTGATAGATGGCGAGGATAAAAAGCTTTGCTCTTTGGTGAAAAAAAAGTTCCAAGGAGAGGTTTTGAGATTTGATACAAGTTCTCTTGGCTCGGCTTGTGTCGCTGCCGCTTTTGTTGTTTGCAAAAAGTTGGGGATGAGTGAAAAAGAAATGGCAGAGAAGATAAAGCATTTTAAAAATCTCCCGATGCGCATGGAAATAAGTGAAATAAAAAGAGTGAGGATTATTAATGATGCCTATAATTCCAATCCTTCTTCACTCGCTTATGCTATTGAAAAATTAGCCCAATTTGAAGGAAGAAAAATATTAGTAGCTGGTGATATGTTAGAATTAGGAGAAAAAAGTGAGGAACTACATTTTGAAATGGGAAGATTAATAGCCAGCGCAAAAATAGATATTTTACTTACAGTGGGGAAATTAGCTGAGAAAATAGGCAAAGGTGCTCGCCATTTTACCTCTAACTCTCAAGCAGCAGAATACCTTTTGAATATTATCCAGAAAGGTGATACAATTCTGGTCAAGGGCTCACGAAAAATGAGGATGGAGGAAATCGCGAGGAAATTATGCTCTACCGCCTTTTATATTCTCTAAAAGATATCTTTTTCGGCTTCAATATATTTCGCTACATCACCGTCCGTTCGCTTTTAGCGGCTACCAGTGCCTTTCTGATTGTGCTCATTTTTACTCCCCCGTTTATTAGATGGCTTAAAGGATGTAAGGTAGGAGAAAATATTCGCAAGGAGTATGACAATCTTTATTCTTTGCAAAAAAGGAAACAAGGTATTCCTACAATGGGAGGAGTTTTAATCGTAGGGGCAATAGCTATTTCTGTTCTTTGTTGGGCAGATATCTCTAATAGATATATACTGCTAATTTTGGGCTCTACAGTCTGGTTAGGAATTTTAGGATTTATTGATGATTATATAAAATTCGTCAAGCAGAGGTCATTGGGGTTAGCTCCCCGATTTAAATTTATCGGGCAGGTTTTATTAGGACTTTTGCTCGGACTATTTCTTGTTTTTGATCCCCAGATAGAAAGGACAATCAGTTTCCCATTTTTTAAAAACCTAATTTTCAATCTTGGCTGTTTTTATTTAATCTGGGTAGTTCTTGTTATTACCGCTTCTTCAAATGCGGTAAATCTGACCGACGGTTTAGATGGATTGGCTATTGGCCCTATAATTATTGTCGCTTTCGTATATGCAGTGCTCAGTTATCTCTCCGGTAATGTCAAATTTAGTAGTTATCTATTTATTCCTTATTTCCCTGCCGGCGGAGAATTGGCTATATTTTGCTCAGCAATAGCCGGCGCAGGATTAGGATTTTTGTGGTATAATTGTCACCCTGCAGATATATTTATGGGCGATAGCGGGAGTTTAGCATTAGGGGGCTCTTTAGGGATAGCCGCTTTATTAATCAAACAGGAGCTCCTTTTGATATTAGTGGGAGGGGTTTTTGTGTTAGAAACCCTATCTGTGCTCCTACAAGTTATCTCTTTTAAGACAAGAGGCAAAAGGATCTTTCTGATGTCTCCTCTTCATCATCATTTTCAATTAAAAGGCATCTCAGAATCAAAGGTAATTATTAGATTTTGGATTATGGCGATAATCTTTGCTATGCTTGGTTTGTTGAGTTTGAAAGTTAGATAACTATGACTTATAAAAAGGTGGGAGTGATCGGTTTAGGGAAAAGTGGATTAGCGGCGGCTCAGCTTTTAAAAAATAAAAAGATAGATATAGAGGTGAGCGATTGTTTAAACACTCAGGAGATTAGGGAAAAGGCAGAGCTCTTAAAAGAGCAGGGGATAAAGGTAGAGGTTGGCAGGCATAGTCCGGAGTTTATTAAAAATAAAAACCTAATCGTGGTTAGTCCGGGTGTAAATAACCCCCTTATCTCTCTTTGGGCAAAGCAAAAGAATATTCCTCTAATCAGTGAGATAGAGCTGGGTTATTACTTTTGCCGCGCGCCCATTATTGCCATTAGCGGCACAAACGGAAAGACAACTACGGCAACTTTAATAGACAGTTTATTAAGAAATGCCACCAAGAAGGCTGCTGTTTGCGGGAATATGGGTATTCCATTTTCGCAGATAGTTCTGGAGAATAATTATGAAATAATAGTCTTAGAGGTAAGTTCTTTTCAGTTAGAAAAAATAGACAAATTTAAGCCCTATATTTCTATCATTCTGAATATTGCCCCTGACCATTTAGACCGTTATAAGACCTTTGAAGAATATAGACGGATTAAATACAGGATATTTGAGAATCAAGGCAAAGATGATTGGGGGATAATAAATAAAAATCAAATATCAAAAATCAAATATCAAAAATCGAAAGCAAAAATTCTCTATTTAGATGAGCAGAATGATAATAAGCAGGCGGTTAGGTTAGTAGGGAAGATTTTAAAAATTAAGAAAGAAATTGTTGATAGGACCCTGAAAGAATTTAAGGGTTTAGAACATCGTTTAGAATATGTGGATACAATCAGAGGAATTAGATTTATCAATGACTCTAAGGCGACTAATGTTGATTCAGTTCGATATGCTTTAGAGGCGGCTTCCACTCCTGTTATCCTTATTTTAGGGGGGAGGGATAAAGGAGGAGATTTTGGCGTATTGCGGCCTTTTATAAAGGAAAAGGTAAAAGAACTCATTTTAATCGGCGAGGCAAAAGAAAAGATTAGAAAAGAACTTAGGGGAATAAAGCCAATAGAGGAGGCCGATTCTTTAGAAGAGGCATTTAATCTTGCCCACCAAGCAGCAGAAAAAGGAGATACAATTTTGCTCTCTCCGGGGTGCGCCAGTTTTGATATGTTCGCTAATTTTGAAGCGAGAGGGAAGAAATTCAAGAAACTGGTTAGAAAATACGTTTGACCTCACTTGCACCTACGCGGTGCAAGTGAGGTAATGGCAACAATGTCAACGACAAAGTTTCCTTTAGTAAAAGGGGAAATTTATCATATTTTTTCTAAAAGCATCGCCGGCTTTGAAATATTCAGAAAAGATTTAGAATATAAAAGGATGAAAGGTTTGATTAGCTATTATAAGATGGAAAAACCTCTGTTAAGATTTTCTGTTTTTATGGAAATAAAGAATAAAGAAGAATTTTTGCAAAGACATTTTAGCACAAAAGAGAGTTTAATAGATATAATTGCTTATTGTTTTATGCCTACACATATCCATTTGGCATTGAAACAATTAAAAAAGAATGGCGTATCTATTTTTATGAATAATATTCTTAATAGCTATACTCGCTATTTTAATCTTAAAACCAAAAGAAAAGGTCCTTTATGGGAGAGTAGATTTCAGCGTGTTTTGGTAGAAACAGATGAACAGTTACTTCATTTAACTCGCTACATCCATTTAAATCCTGTAACTGCTTATTTGGTAAATAAACCCCAAGATTGGCAGTTTTCTTCTTATAAAGAATTCTTGGGAGAAATAGAAGATAAAGAAAGAATATGCAATTATTCCGAAGTATTGGATATAGAACCTCAAAATTATAAAGAATTTGTGAATTCCCAAATAGATTATCAGCGCGAATTAGCGGAGATGAGGAAGTTGTTCTTGGAATGACCCACTTGCACCTACGCGGTGCAAGTGGGTGAAATAAAGGGGAACTTGCTTATTTTCTCAGATGGTGGTATTCTTTATTGATGGTATGTAGGTAATTTTAGACCTACTTGCACACCGGAAGTGGAAGTAAGGTGAATAGGGAGGTGAAAATGATCAAGAGGTTTTTATTGGCGTTAATTTGCATGAGTTTTTTGTTATCTGCGTCTATCCGCGTTGCTTCTGCTGATGAAATAACCATCCGCACAATCATAACCCCTATAGGAAGTCAGTGTGAGAAGTGGGGAGCGGCAGGTTTGATGGTATGTATTGGAGGAGGGAAAATAGAAGATGGTGGATGTGGAGATGGTGTAAAAGAAGGATGGAAGGCTGCAGATAGTTCCGCAGTTGATCCAGAAAAGATAGATATCAACTATAATGATATAATCATCTTCAAAGATACCAAAGAAAACCATGAGTTTGATTTTGCTGACACTGGTTGGTGGCATGCTTCTACAAGTGATTTAATCTATGAGGTGAGGGGAGCTGGGGGGGGGATTTGGTGGATTTAGTGAGTGTGAAGTAAGAGAGTGTGAGTTCTGGTATCATTCAACTAATCCAGGTCCTTGTAGTTGTGTAGCAACCTGCCCAAGTGATAAATGGCTTATAAGTGGCGGTGTTAAGGGAGGAGAGCTAAGTTCCTTTGGTTCTCATGGTATGTATTACGTAGAATCTCGTCCTGAAACTCTAGGATTAGGAGGAAGCTGGTATGCGGGAGGAATATCATGGGGCTATGGTATTGGTCTTAAGGGTTACGCTCTCTGCTGTAAATAATTTCATTTTTCATTTTAGCATGAGGCGTGCGGTGTGAACAGATGACAAAAATCAAGATTTGTGGTATAACAAATAGAGAAGATGCCCTAAAGGCGGTGGAGTTAGGAGTGGATGCCCTGGGGTTTATCTTTGCCCCCAGCCCGCGTCGGGTTGAGCCCGAACAAGCAAAGAAAATCATCAGCGACTTGCCGCCAGCAGTTATCGAAGTAGGAGTTTTTGTGAATGCCAATTTAGAAGAAATAGAAAAAATAAGCAAAGATTGCCGTTTAGATGCCCTGCAATTACATGGCAAAGAAACACCTGAATATTGTGATGAATTAAATAAACTTTCTTCTGCCAATCTCATCAAGACATTTCATTTAAGGGAAGAAAAGGACTTAGAAAAAATCAGTGATTATAATCTGGAGATTATCTGTTTGGATAGCTATTCAGAGGATAAAGTTGGCGGAACAGGAAAGATTTTTAATTGGGATTTGGCAAAAAGAGCAAAGAGATTTAACAAAAAAATTATTTTATCCGGGGGCTTAAATCCAGATAATGTTCAAGAGGCAATAGCAGAGGTGGAACCCTATATGGTGGATGTAAGCAGTGGAGTGGAGAGGAGTCCGGGGAAAAAAGATGAGCAGTTGATGAGAGAATTTATTCGCAAGGCGAGAGGGATTCAATGATGTCAATGAAAAAAGGATATTTTGGAGAATTTGGCGGGCAGTTTGTTCCCGAGACCTTAATGACCGCTTTAGGGGAGTTAGAGAGAGAATACAAACGGCTCAAAAAGGACAAAGATTTTCAAAGGAAATTAGCATATTATTTGAGAGAATATGTTGGGCGGCCTACACCGCTTTATTTTGCCGAGCGATTAAGCAGAAAAATGGGGGCGAAGATTTACTTAAAAAGAGAAGACCTCTGTCATACCGGTGCGCACAAGATAAACAATACCTTAGGGCAGATCTTATTAGCCCGACGGATGGGAAAGCAGAGGATAATTGCCGAGACAGGGGCAGGTCAACATGGGGTGGCCGTGGCTACTGCCGCAGCAATGTTTGGTTTGCTTTGTGAGGTCTATATGGGGGAGGAGGACATCAGAAGGCAAGGGCTAAATGTCTTTCGGATGAAATTATTAGGAACAAAGGTAATTCCGGTAAGCAGTGGGAGCAAGACCTTAAAGGATGCCTGCAATGAAGCAATTCGCGACTGGGTAACCAATGTGCGCACTACTTATTATCTTATCGGGTCCGTAGTTGGCCCGCATCCTTATCCAATGATTGTGCGTGATTTTCAATCGCTGATTGGTAAAGAAGCAAAGAGGCAGATTTTAAAAGCAGAGAAGAGATTGCCTGATTATCTGATTGCCTGTATTGGCGGTGGCTCTAATAGTATTGGCCTGTTCCATCCCTTTTTTAACCACAGGGAAGTCAAGTTTATTGGTGTGGAGGCCGGGGGTTTGGGTATAAAAACAGGCAAACACGCCGCTACGCTTTATCAAGGAGAAGTGGGGATTTTGCACGGCAGCAAAAGCTATCTCTTGCAGGATAAAGATGGGCAGGTCAAAATTGCTCATTCCCTGGCTCCCGGGCTTGACTATCCCGGCGTAGGCCCGGAGCATTCTTATTATAAAAGAATTGGCAGATGTAAGTATTTTTCGGTAACCGATAAAGAGGCGCTAAAGGCGTTTGAAATGCTCTCGCAAACCGAGGGGATAATCCCGGCTCTGGAATCAGCCCACGCCCTTGCCTATCTGCAAAAGATAGATTTCAACAAGGACGAGATTGTAATTGTTTGCCTTTCAGGCAGAGGGGATAAGGATATGAATATAATATCAAAAATCAAAAATCAAAAACCAAAAATATAAGATGCAGAAGAATAGAATCGATAGAAAATTCGCAGAATTGAAAAAGAAAAATAAAAAAGCGTTTATTGCCTTTATTACTGCCGGCGATCCCAATTTGGAGATTACTAAACAATTGATTTTGCGACTTCCTGCGGCAGGAGTAGATATTTTGGAGTTAGGGGCACCTTTTTCTGACCCTTTAGCTGATGGCTTAACAATCCAGCGGGCCTCCGAGCGCGCGCTTTCGCAAGGAGTTTCTCTGACTAAAATTTTGGATTTGCTGAAGAGAATGAAAAATGAAGTCCGAGTTCCTCTGGTATTGCTTAGTTATTACAATCCAATATATAAATTAGGAATAAAGAAATTTGCTAAATTGGCTTCTGATGCCGAGGTTGCCGGCTTGATTATCCCGGATTTGCCGTTAGAGGAGAGCAAGGAACTAAAGAAAGAGATGAATAAACAAGGGATAGACATAATTTTTCTGATTGCCCCTACTAGCACAGAAAAAAGAATAAAGGCGATCTGTAAGCAGTCGCAAGGGTTTATTTATTATGTCTCGCGAACAGGAATTACCGGAGTAAGAAAAGAGATGCCCAAGGACATAAAAGAGAATGTCCATAAAATTAAAGATTTTAGCTCAAAACCTGTAGTTGTAGGATTTGGAATTTCTAATCCCGGCCAGATAAGCCGGATTAAAAATATGAATGTGGATGGAGTAGTAGTAGGGAGCGCAATCGTTAATGTAATTGAAAAAAATCTCCGAAATAAAGATTTAGTTAGAGAAGTAGAGAAGTTTATATTTCACCTCGGACACGGACACCTCGGGGGTGTCTGAAGTTTCTTTCACCCCCGAGGTGAAATGCGAGGTGTCAGAAGGTTTCGTTATGGAGATAAATAAAGTAGAGCAGATAATTGAAAAGATAAGTGACGCGTTTAAAAAAGGAGGAATTTATCCCAACGGGCACCCTGTGCCTCAAAAGTTGAACCAACAATTGGAACAGTGGCTCAATTCTGTCTTAGAAGCAGAGATTGATTTATCTATTGCCCAGGACAAGCTAATCTATAAGGACAAAATAGTCGGCGAAAATAATCCTCTGCTCAGACAATTTGCGCTTAATCTGCATCAAAAAGGGATAGGCAGGGTTAGTTTGCAAAAAGGGATAATTGCTCAAGAGATAGAGATATTCTTTAATATCCTGATATTAAAGAGCGAGCTTGTCCGTCAGCAGGATATCGGAGAGTTTTTTAAACAGAAGGGTCTTATTCATATAGGAGGGAGCAAACTACATTACAAGGAGGTCTTTGCAAAAGAGAAGGAATCTGCTTTAGAAGAATCAAAAGATAAAGATGAAGGATATTTTAAGATTTTAGAATTTATGAAAGAGCCTGGACAGATAAACGAGGCCTTTGCCGGGATTGCTAAAAGGGATATAGATATGGATGTAAAAGCCGAGTTTATCAATCAGGGAATTGAAGAAATGAACGGATTGCTTCTCGGCAAATCTCCGCAGGAGAGGGAGAGAATTAGCGCCGCTGTCTCGCAAAGTATGAATCAACTTTCAAGCTCTCTTGTCTCGCGCGTTTTAGATTTAAGGCAGAAGAACAGTTTAGGAAAAAAAGAAGACATAGAAGATTATATCTCCTCAATAGCGACAATTGTAGGTGATTTTTCCCAGGGCTGGAAATTAGAAGATGATTTTTCCCAGGAGTCAATTTATTCTTTGGATGAAAGCGATAATGTCACCCTTGAACTTATTCCTTATTCTTATAAACAGGAATACGCAGAAGCAGTGGCTTATCTTCAGAGAAAAATACCCGAACTTTTGGAGAAAAAAGCCTATTCTCAGTGCCAGCAACTTCTGCGGTTTTTTATTGAGGATAACAAGATAAGAGAAGATGATGAAAAAGAGATGTTATCTACGGCACTGGAGGATTGTAAACAAGCAGATTTAGCTCTCCAAAAAGATATCCTTTTTTTGCTAAAGGACGAAGCGGGAGAGGCGATAGATGCCTTTTTAATTGCCGAGATAGAAAATGAGGATAAAGAATTAAGCGAGAATGCCCTTACTGCTTTGGGTAGGCGAAGATGCCTTTCTGCAGTTCCTGCGCTCCTTTCTTTGCTTAATCCAGGGGAACTCTTTTTTAAAGATGTGGATTGGGAGAAAAAGATAATTGAGAATTTAGGGACAATTGGCGACGAGAGGGCAGTGCCTAAATTAAAAAGGATGCTCGAGAAGAGATGGTTTTTTTTAAGGAATAAAAAGCTACTGCGGGAGGCAGCAGCAGATGCTTTGAAAAAGATTGGCAGCCAGGAAGCAATAAGGGCTTTGTTAGAGGCATCCGCCCGAAGCGGATGGATTAGATATGGAAGATAAAGAAAGTATATTTTTGCAAGAAGTGGAAGAGATGCTTACGGAGTTGAATGTGGCTCTAAAGGGCTTTCAGATATATCCTCCCGGCCATTCTGTTTTAAAAAATATTACCCTTAGGGTAAATAATTTATTAATTAATTTACTAAAAGAAGGCGATTTAAATATAAGTTTGATGGGGCAGGATTTAGTGATAAATGGGATTCCTTTTTTGAGAGCGAGCGGGGTAATTGAAAGCTTTAAACAAGAGATGCGCAAGAAGGAGATAGAAGGGATTAGTTTTCTCGGCGGGCTAGAGGAAGGAGAGCTAAAGGGCTTTATAGAATCTTTCTCATCTAAAAATTGGAGAGAAGAGCTGGATAAGAGGAAGATTAGCCATATAAAGATAGGGAAGATATCCATTGATCTTCAGTCAGCGGCTAAAAAGGTAGTTAGCAAGCAAGAAACCTTTCAGAAAATCTATCAAGGAAATATAAATAGGGCCGAGGAGATTATTGAAGGTGCGGCCAGGATAAAAGAAGTGGAAAGCGATAAAGTAAATTCAACCGTTGAGAATATTTTGCAATCTTTGCTAAAGGATAAATCTGCTTTCTTGTCTCTAAACAGTATTAAAAATTATGACAATTATACCTTTGCTCATTGCGTAGATACCTGCATGCTTTCCTTAATTCAAGGAGAGTCGCTAAATTTTTCCAAGGATAATCTTTTAGAATTAGGGGTCTCTGCTTTTCTGCACGATTTAGGCAAGATTTCTATCCCTGAACAAATTCTTAACAAGCCATCTAAATTGACATTAGCCGAGGAGGCCATTATCCAAGAGCACCCTATCAAAGGAGCGAAGCTTCTTCAACAGACAGAGGGGATAACCCCTTTAGCGGCAGTAGTTGCCTTTGAACACCATATTTACTATAACCTCGAGGGCGGTTATCCCAAATTAAAACAGGAGAGAAAATTAAATCTATTTACAATGATTATAGCTATCGCCGATGTTTATGATGCCTTAACTACCTTAAGACCCTATCGCAGGCCATTTCTCCCTTATCAGGCATTGAGAACCATTTCCCAATTAGCCGGAACCCAGTTTGAACCTTTTCTGGTGCGGAATTTTGTGCGCCTCTTGGGTCCTTATCCAATAGGGAGTTTTGTGCGTCTTAATACAAATGAATTGGGTTTTATCTGGAAATTAAATCCCGGCAGGCTTCCTTGGGTGAAAATTATCTTTGATGCAGAAGGAAAAAAACTGGAGGATTTCCTAATAGTAGATCTTTCTTTGCAGAGAGAAAGAGAGATTGTTTTTTATGATAATCCTTTATTCAAGGGCATTACTGCGGAGGAGATAATATCTTCTCGTTGAAAGTATAATTTCTCCAACTCCACAATTATCTCTGCCTTTATTCCTTTTTCCTCCTTTAATTTTTCTGATAAGAATTCTTTCACTTCTTCTCCCCTTATATCGCCCAGATTCTTTAGGATTATCTTTTTTATCTCCTCACTACTATCTCCAAAGAGTTTAATCAAGTGAGGAATCGCTCTTTTATCTTTTATCTTTCCCAGGCTTACTATCGCTTCTTCCCTGCCTGCGGGCGAGGCAGGTTTTATTTCTTCACTATTTAAGGAATTGAGCAGGATATCAACTATTTCCTCTTTTCTTTCTGTCGGGATTAAATCAGCCATTTCCCCCAATCCTTCCAAGGCCACCGCTTTTGTCTCTTCGATATTGACAGCATCCTCTAAAATAGGAATCACCTTTGGATTGCGTATTTTGACCAAGCTATATAAAGCGGAGACCTTAATTTCTTTGTTTTCGTCGCTTAACATCTTCTTCAAGGGTTCAACCGCCTTCTCCTGTTTAGAATTTCCTAAAATCTGAATGATTTCTATCCTTTTTTCTTTGCTTATTTTTTCTCCTAACAGAGAAATTAGATAATCAAGGGATTCTCTAAGTTCTATCTGAGACAAGAAATGAGCCGCTTCTTTGGCCGCAGTGTTGTCGTTTAAGTTTTTCCTAAGTTCTTTGATTAGTTCTTCTTGATTCATAATCAATAAAACGATAACATAGAATTTTCTGGCTGTCAATAGAGTGCTTGACAGATTTAGCAATTTATGCTAAAGTACGCACAGTCCCAGGAGGAAAAGGTGGGACTTTTATTTTATAAAAACAGTACAAATTTATTTGCATTATGAACCAAAAAGAATTATTAATTACTTTAGAATACATTGAGAGAGAAAAAGGAATCAATCGCGAGGTGCTTATTCAGGCGTTGGAATCAGCATTGGTTTCTGCCTCTCGCAGGATGTTTCCTGATGATGCCGAGATTGAGGTGAAGGTGAACCCCGAAACTGGCGAAATAAAGATTTTCTGTGAGCAAAAAGAGGTTACCCTTCCTCAATTTGGCAGGATTGCCGCTCAGGTTGCCAAACAGGTTATTATCCAGAAGATTAGAGAAGCCGAAAAAGAGAATATTTATAAAGAGTTTAAGCAGAAAGAAAGGACAATTGTTAATGGCGAGGTCTATCGTTTTGAAGGGAGGAATGTTATTGTTAATTTGGGCAAAGTGGAGGGGCTGCTTCCTTTTCGCGAGC